>JBAYVY010000322.1:0-3938 GCA_041674345.1 Phycisphaeraceae bacterium
GGGGGGGGGGGGGGGGGGGGGGCATGGCATGGGCTGATACTTCGGCGTCGCCGGAGAGTATGGTTCGTTATCATGGTGCCATGCCGTGACGCTTAAAACCGGCTGAAATCGCGGAGATTGGCCGAATTTTTGAGGATTTTTTGCGATTTATTGACACAAGCCATTGACAACCCTGATCGTCGTGGTATGGTATTGGTACTAAAATTAGTCATTCGCGGTTTTATTATTTGATCTGTTTTGGTTTTGACACATCGTGGGAGCATCATGGGCAGGCCGATTTCTGACAGCGCGTTGTATCGGAAGGTGGAGCAGGATATCCGTCTGCAAATCGAGAGCGGTCGGATGGCTGCCGGCATGAAGCTGGCGGACGAGCGAAGTTTGAGCAAGCATTACGCGGTGAGCCGGACGACGATTCGGCAGGCGTTGTCGAAGTTGGCGGACGATCAGTGGATCGGGCGGGTGCCGGGGCAAAGCGGGACTTACGTTTCGCCGCGATCGCGGCAGAGCAATTACCTGCATGTGGTGACGATGTCACGAAGCCAGTGGATCGGTTCGTACAGCGCCGCGATCATCGCACAGGCCGAGCGGAGCGCCCGGCGCGCCGGCTGGCGCATTTGTCTGCATCGCGTCAGCGACGCGGCGGAAGCCGGACAGGTGTTGGCGGAGGTGAACAACGATCCATTGGCGGTGGGGGGCATGTTGGAAGGCGCGTTCAAGCCGGACGAGGTGGCCGCGTGGGCGGCGGGATTGCGCCGGCCGTGGGTCATTCTCAGCGACCTGGTCGAGTCGGTGCGCAGCAACCCGGTCTTGCATCAGGTGATCTGCGACCCGTTCAGTTCGGTTCAGCGGGCGGCACGATGTCTGGCGGAATCCGGTTGCCGCAACCCGGCGTTGTTCGTCTTTAACAGGGAAATTTTGTGGAGTCAGGAAGCCATCAGCGCGTTTCGATCGGTGTTTGACACCGCCGGGATCGCGTCTGAAAATCAACAGATTTTCGATCTCGCGGCCCTTCGCCCCGACATGCCGATGACCGCCGAGGAAAATCTGCAATACAACGTCCTGGCGATGCGGCAGGTCGTGGCCCACTGGAAACAAACCAACCGCTGGCCGGACGGCATCATCCTTCCGGAGGCCGATTCCAGGATTCTGGGAATCTGCATCCGTGATGACCAGCAGGCCCGCGATCAATTGAAAGAAATTCAGTGGGTGCTGACCGGCACAGAAGAGACGCATGAGATGCTGGGGCACGCTTATTACCCCCGGCGCACCACGTGGGTTCTGGCGTCGGTGGAGCGGATGATGGACGTGGCGGTGTCGCTGATTCAGGAACAGACCGGGGCCGTTTCCAAACCGCGGCGCAGATATATCCGTGATGTTCGCGTGGTGGAAGACACCGCGATTCCGCGGATATCCGTGAAGCATGACGAGGCGGATGTGTTTTCGGTCATGGTGTAAGAAGAAAGAAAATAGCGCATCGCCGCCGGCGATGGCTTGGTTTCCGACAACGCACTTTACAGGAGATTGAAAATGACGAATCGGTACCAGTCAATGAATGTTTCGGATGGCGACACAATTCACACTTCAAGGAGAATGGACATGAGCAGGGCAGAGAAAACAATGTTGAGATTCGGCGGACGAATGGCCGCGGTGGTGGCCTTGGGAACCGTGATCGCGGCGATGGGAGGCCGGGCGATGGCGGACACCATGGTCTGGGATGGAGTCACAAACGATGCGACTCCATCGGGCAACGCCAAGTGGACCAACGCCCTGAACTGGGTCGGCGATACGCTGCCGGCCGCGGGCGATGATCTGTCCTTCTGGACCAGCAGCAACTCCGGCCAGACCATCGACCTCGACGGCGATCAGACCGCCGCCTCGCTGACCTTCACCAGCACCACACAGGACATGTCGCTGGGCTTGGTCAATACAACCAACGTACTGACCCTCAACGGCAACATCACCAAGAATCCGTCCTCTTACGGCGTGTACCTCAACTCCGCGATTTCCCTCGGCGCCAACAGTACTTGGTCCGTCGCCGGAAGCAGCGGCCGGGAACTCTATGCCCAGGGCGCTATCACTTCCAACAACTACTCGATCACCCAAACTGGTGCGGGCCGGCGTCTGATCCTCAACGCCGCCAGTCCCAACTACACCACCGAGTGGGTCATCAAGGAAGGCATCCTCCAGCCCCAGGCCGCCGGTGCGCTGGGTTCGGGCGCCGTTCGTTTCGACGCCACCGCCGCCGCCGAAGCCCAATTGGCCTTCAACGTCGTCAATTCGGCGGGGTACGAATCCGAAACCATCACCAACACCATCCAGATCGGCGGAAACCAGATCATTCGCTTCGGCATCGGCCATGGCCAGTCCATCAACTTCAACAACGCCCTCACAGGCACCAGTTCCGGTCGCGTGTATCTCTTCGGCTCACGTGACGGCGTGATGACCTTCAGCGGCGGCAGCGCCAACACCTTTTCGCCCAGCCAACTCTTCGTGCTCGGCAACATGCAATTCGACAAGACCAGCGCCCTCGGCCCCAACGCCTTTCCCGTCATGTCAGAAAACAGCACATGGACCAACCTCGTCTGGAATGTCGATGAAACCGTCAACAAGGAATGGTTCTTCCGCGGCACCTCCATGTCACCCATGATGGGTGTCACCGCCGGCCACACTCTCACCCTCGGCCCCGGCCCCAGCAGCGCCCCGGCCCTTCAGTTGTCCAACAGCAACTCCGCCACCGATGCTTCCGGCGTCATGTTCACACCCCAATCCACCGGTCGCATCAATGTCACCGGCAAAATCACCGACCAAAACGGCGTCAACACCGTCGCTCACGATGTCGCCATCTTTGGCGCTGGTGAAGTCAAATTCTCCAACACCGCCAACAACTACCGCGGCGTCACCTCCATCCGCCAGGGCACGCTCCTGCTCGGCGGCAATGCCCCCGCCTCCGGTGCCGGCGTGTTGGGCGATGCTTCCTCCGCCGTCGAACTCGGCGAACCCGTCCCCACTTTCGACGTCACCACCGTCCGTGCCGCTTCCACCACCTTCTATCCCGGCGGCAATCCCAAGACCAACATCGGTCGCGTCATTGACGGCGTCACGCTCAACGTCGGCGATAGGTACCTGGTCAAAAATCAAGGATTCGGCGGCGAAAACGGCGTCTATCAGGTCACCAGCGTCACCTCCACCACGCTCTCCGCCGTCCGCATCTCCGATCTGGACGACAACAGCGAAATCCCCTACGGTCGCCGCATCACCATCACCGATGGCGCCACACAAGCCGGCCAAAGCTACTTCGTCGCCACCCACGTCCCCGGCGGCAGCATGGCCAATATGCATTGGGCGCAGGATGTCGTCGATCCCAACCTCTCCCTGCTGACCGATGGCGCATTCACCATCGCCCGCAACATCAATGTCAACGCGAATGGTGCCGGCACAACTCGCATCGGTGGAAACAGTGCCCATGCCTCCATCTTCAGCGGCACCGTCTCCCTCGCCAAGGGGCTGACCGTCACCGCCGCGACCGGCGGCTCTGTTGATTTCTCCGGCGATATTTCCGGGGGCGGCGGATTCGGCGTCACCAAGGAAGGGGCGGGCCAGGTCATCTTCTCCGCCGCGAAATCCTACACCGGCACGACCACCGTCACCGACGGGGTTCTGGCCGTCAACAGCACCCTCGCCTCCAGCAACGTCTCGGTCACCGGCGGCACGTTGCAAGGCACGGGCGTCATCGCCAACTCCGTCACCGTCGGCGCACTGGGCACACTCGCCCCCGGCAACAGCATCGGCGACCTGACCGTCGGCTCGGCGGTCATCGACGGCACGTTCAGCGTCGAAGTCGATGGCACGGGTTTGGGAACCGCCGACCTGCTTGATGTTCTCGGCAGCTTCGACATCACCAATGCCGTGCTCGACCTGGACATCCTGGCCACGCTGGA
>JBAYVY010000323.1:0-3902 GCA_041674345.1 Phycisphaeraceae bacterium
CCATTGTGATGGATATCTTCCATCCCCACAGCATCGCATCAGCCCACACGCCACAAAAGACGGGTTTTATGAAACGCTTACCCGCATGTCAATCCGGTGCCCGGAAGACAGCGCGCCGCCGCACCACCCCTCGCCGCGTTCCGGCAGCGTGCCGCCTCGCCCCATTGTCTGCGATGTGCGGCATGCGATGTGCGGCATATGACACCGAGAGGGACGAGATTCTCTCGTACTTTTCATGGATCATCAGCGACGTGAACTTCCGCGATGGGCTGGTGAGCGGCCGGTATGTCGAAAACGACATCTATCCCTATGACGGCACGGCTGCGCCGATTCTCGTATTGGATGTTTTTATCGTCACGCACCACATGCACGCGCCGTTCATCATTCGTCACCTGACCCAAGACCTGCACAAGCTGATTGTGGCCGACGAACTGGACATCGTCGGCGGGTTATCCATCGGCGGGCTGCGCTTTACCGAGAAATGGCTCAAGCGGTTCGGCTTCCACGAAATCGGAAAGTATTGCGGCAAGTAACCCATTCTGTGGGCCAGCCGCGAGGAGTCGCCGGTGCTCAATTCGCTGGTGAAAGTGTAGAGTAGAAAAGGGGGATGAGTACATATGTTGACCGCGAGGGGGCGGGTGTGTAAGGTGGGGGCATGGCCAGAAGCACGAGACAATAACCCGGCGGCGTGGTGTTTCACGTTCTCAATCATGGCAGGATTCCTAAACATATGTACTCATCCCCTTTTATTCCCCCAACCGTTGGCCTACCGGCACGACCTGATCCGTCGTCTGCCCGCCGCGCCGATCGGTCAACTCGAACAGTTCCTGCCTGACCGCTGGTCCGCATCCACCCCCCAAATCTGAATTCTCACCGGATTATGGAACGCTTACGCTTCCGCGGTGAATCAAAAAATCAGAATGCCGTCGCCCTGACAAAAAAAACCAAAAAATCATAATTTTGCGGCCAACAATCCCGCGATACTCGTTACGATACCCCATACTCCCACATTTTGATTCCGGTCATCCGGTAAGGAAAGCCCATGAATTCCGCGATCATTCGTACCGCCCTGTGCGTGCTGTCGGCTCTCGTCTGGCCCCTTCAGGCCGCCTCCCCCTCCGGCAACGCTGACAAACGCGGCTCCTACACCGTCCAAACTTCCGTCAACGCTCAATACAACTACCACGTCCTTGTCCCCGAAAGCTACACCCCCGAAAAAGGCGCAGGCATCCACCTGTTCTTCCACGGCCAAGGCAAAGGCCCCGGCATCGAATCCCTCAAGCAATGGGGAAAAGACTTCTGCGAACCCCATCGCCTCATCGCCATCAACATGCAATACCTCGACGGCGACAACCAGACCGACACCGCCGCTAAACTCAAAGCCGCCATGCAGGCCGTCGAACAAGTCATGGCCGATTACCACGTCATCCCCGGACGCGGCATCATCGCCTCGCACTCCGGCGGAGGCATGCCCCACGCCCTGTTCTACGTCCAGCACGCCAACGACCGTCCCGGCCCCACCTGGCCCTTCAGTTGCTCCGCTCTCTACGGCAGCAATTTCTGGACTCGTTTCCGCTTCCAGGACAACCGCAATTACCACGCTGACACCACCATCACACCCACACGCGACCTCTGCTGGTTCGTCGGGCTGGGCGAAAAAGAGTGGCCCATGGGCGGCCCACCCCTCGCCGTGACCCAGATCAAATGCGCCCGCGACCTGTTCGCCGGCACCGGACGCGCCGGGTTCGATCTCGTCTTCCGCGTTGAAAAAGACAAAGGCCACTCCATCTCCCAAGGCGACCGCCAGGCCGCCGCCGCTCTCTTCCGCCGCCACGACCTGGCCTGCGATCCGTTCGTGTATGAACCGCAGTTCACCGACCCCGAAGTCCGCCCCCAGGCACAACGCGCCAACCAGTTGCAACTCGGCCCCGTACTCGCGGCTCTGACACGCACGCTGGCCAAGGACAAACTCAAAGACGAAACACGCAAACAAGCCGAACTCCTCAAATCCCTCGTGGACGAACGCGCCGCCGCCGTGCTCGCTTTGGGCGCCGAATTGGCCGAAAAAGACCCCCTCTTGTTCATCAACTACCAAAAACAACTCGACACGCAATTGAAGGGAACACCCCAGGAAGCCGCGTGGAAAGAAACGTCCCAGGCCTTCGCCAAAAAATGGTCCAAACCCAAAGTCGGCTCCGCCGCGCAGATGCTCTCTCAGATGTTCCCCCAGCTTTTCACTCCCGCCATGCCGGGCGTACCCACGCAATCCATCAACTCCCTCCAGTCCATGATCCCCGTCCTCGGCCCGGATTCCAGCTACGGCAAAATGATCGCCGAGTGGCTCGAACTCGCCCCGCGATCCTGAAACCGTGCCATTCCCCCGAGCGCAACCGCGTTCTTGCTTGATTCACCGCGACAGCGTGGAGGGTAAGAATGATGAACCACAGACGCAGAGGAGGACATGGAATCGCGGATAAACACCAATGAACACGGACAGATTGGCTGAAAACATACGCGCCGCGCCGACGTGCGGCTCATCGCAGCCACCAACCGGGACTTGAAGAAAGAGGTGGAAGCCGGTCGCTTTCGTGAGGAAGCGCCCGGAGTGAGATCGCATCCCTTGCATCAAAGATGCTTACTGTCAATCGCCGTGGAATTTCCGGTGACAGAGTTTTTGAACAGGGCGGGGAACGGGACCGTGTTCATCACCATTTACGACAGGTGACGCCATGACGGACAAAAAAGACACCCATGAACGACCGCAACGCCAATGGCGTCGGGGGCGCAAGCCGTCGCCGCAACTGACGCGGCCCGAAGTTTCGACCTTGACGCCAACCCCCCGGCGGTGACGGTGAAGGCGGCATACAGCAAGCGGCGGCGCGATGACCGGCAACCGATCCGGCTGGACTTGGCCGAACTGTTGCGCGGGTATCTGGCTGGCAAGCGGAGCGATGCGCCGGCGCTGTGTGTTCCCGACAGAGCGGCGGATATGCTCAAAGCCGATATGCGACTGGCGCGGGCGCGATGGATCAAAGACGCGGCGGACCCCGCCGAACGGCGGGAGCGACGGCAGGCGGGCTTCCTGACACACGCTGACGCTGACGGGCGGGTTGTGGACTTCCACGCATTGCGGGCGACGTACATCACGATGATCGTCAAGGGCGGTGCTTCGGTGAAGGTGGCGCAGGAATTGGCGCGGCATAGTGACCCCCGATTGACGATGAACACCTATACCCGGCTGGGGGTGCATGACCTGACCGGCGCGCTGGACGCATTGCCGCAAGTCGGCGGCGATGAGCCGCAAGCCGAACGATTGCGAGCGACGGGAACCGACCACGCCCGCGCCGACGCCCCCGGAAGCGCCCGCAACCGACTACGCAACTGCCTACGCAACGGGAGCGGGAATCAGCGCGAACCGGCGCAACGCGGCGCGATGAACAGTGCGCCGATTCGCTTGCCGGGCGATGCTCGGCATATGCTTGTTTTACCGAGTGGAAGTATCGCGGCGCAACGTGGCGCAACGTCACGATATGAAAAGCCACCGAAGGGACTCGAACCCTTGACCTGTGCTTTACGAAAGCACCGCTCTACCAACTGAGCTACGGCGGCGACGCCGGGGCGGTAAAAAAACGGAGTATCTGGCAGCAGAGTCGAACGCTCCTGTTGGAGCATCCGCTATGGGAATAATCTTCGCCGAAGTTCACTCCCATTTCAAGTCCGTTCGCTTGGGCGGCAAACAGACACGAACAAGCCCGAACGAACAAGCGAACAAGACCTAACAGCCCGTTTAGTACGACAGCGCTATATTCGCTCAAGAATCCGGGTGGAGTTGGTCGATGATTGGCTGTAAACCGGATTTGGAAGGAGCCAATCATGACCGGCGAGCAGATCGCGTCGTTGCA
>JBAYVY010000324.1:0-3897 GCA_041674345.1 Phycisphaeraceae bacterium
ATGTTTTTTAATCCGCGGGCGTTGTGACGCCGCCGTTGGACGATCCCGATGAGTCTTGCACCACATCGCTTCTTACGGGCGGGTCCGTGATGTGATGGGTTGCGTTAGTTACGCAGCCATGCGGGCCGGCGCGAAGCCGATCCGACCAGCGACGTTGTCGTTGGCATTTAGGTTTTGCACGCTTTTTACGAGGCCAGCGTGCGCCTCGACGCGCCACGAACCACCGTGCATATCCGGTCGATACCTGTCGGCCCCAATTGTCAAAGAACGCCTCAGGAAAATGCCGACGGGTGGATTCGAACCACCGACCTAGGGCTTATGAGTCCCTCGCTCTAACCAACTGAGCTACGTCGGCAAACATCTATTTTTATAGGCCCTATTGCGTTTTCCGGCTTGCGGTGTGTCATGTTCCTGACACCTGTTTTGACACCTGACACACTTTTGGGCGTACTTTGGGAACATTCTGACACCAGCAAGCGGGAGTCACGCGCATGCCTAAGATCGGCAATTCTACACAATCGACCCCAACGGGTAAACCCGCCAAGCCGCACCCCGACTTCCCCCTGTTCCCCCATGCGACCAAACGCTGGGCAAAGAAGGTGCGGGGCAAGCTGCATTACTTCGGATCGTGGGCCGATGGGCCGGACGCTGCGCTATCGAAGTGGCTGGAAGTCAAAGACGACTTGCTGGCGGGCCGCACGCCCCGCGTCAAACGGGACGGGCTGACCATCGCCCAACTGTGCAATCACTTCCTCACCGCCCGCAAACGCAAGCTGGACAGCGGCGGGATGACCGCCAAGTCATTCGACGATTACTACCGCACTTGTGAACTGCTGATCGCCCAAGTGGGCCGCACGCGGTTTGTCGATGACATGCAGGCCGATGACTTCGGGAAGCTGCGGGCGCACATCGCCAAGGGCCGGGGGCCGCATTCGATTCACAATCACATGCGGAAAATCAACACCGTGTTCAAGTTCGCCTACGATGCGGAACTGATCGACAAGCCGGTACGCTTCGGCCCTGAATGGGTGAAGCCGACGCCGAAGGATATGCGGCTGGCCCGTCATGCGACCGGGCTGCGACTCTTTGAAGCTGATGAGCTGCGCCGAATCATTGACAAGGCCGCACAACCCATGCGGGCAATGATTCTGCTTGGCATCAATTGTGCCTTCGGCAACACCGATGTATCCGAACTTCCGCAAAGCGCCATCGACCTGGCTGCGGGTGTCATTGACTATCCACGCCCAAAGACGGGCATCACACGTCGGGCGATCCTCTGGCCGGAAACAGTCGAGGCGATCCGCGAGGCCATCCAGCAACGCCCGACGCCCCACGATGAGGCAGACAACGGGCTGGTATTCGTTACTCGGTTCGGTGAGCGATGGGTGAGGATGAAACAGAAAACAGACTCCCCCGCCGCTACCACCATCGACAACGTAGGCCGGGAAATGGGCAAGCTGCTACACGCTTTGAAACTGAAGCGCCAAGGGCTGAACTTCTACGCCCTGCGGCACACTTTCCAGACCGTCGCCGAAGGTATCCCCGACGCCCCCGCCATCGACCGAATCATGGGGCATGAGAAGGCCGATGACATGGCGACGCGCTACCGCGAGCGCATCGACGATGACCGGCTGCTGGCCGTCATTGACCACGTTCACGACTGGTTGTTCGCCAAACCGACCATCCCCGCCCCCGGAAACACCCGCAAGGCCCGCAAAGGCAAATCGTCCAAAGTTCCATCTTGACCCGACCGATACTGTGTCATATAGTCACATACGCCATGAGAATCATCAAACCCGCCCGCGTCCGCCAGTACGCCAAGGACCACCCCGACGCCGCCGCGTCGCTCATGGGCTGGCTGAAAGCGGCACGGGACGCCTCGTGGGGATCGCTCATGGATGTTCGCCGGAACTGGCGGCACGCCGACGGTGTGAAGGCGTCCAACGGGCGAACCGTGACCGTGTTCAACATCGCGGGCAACGCCTTCCGGCTCGTCACCGCGATTCATTACGACCGGCGAACCGTGTACGTGTTGCGTTTCCTGACGCACGCCGAATACTCGAAAGACCGCTGAAAAACGGAGCTATGACCATGCCGCACAAAACCACCGCCAACAGGATCAATCATCGCGGGTTCCGGGGGTTCAACTTCCGGGGGCGCGCGTTCGATGCGTTGTGCCGGATGCACCCCCCGCGTCCGATCCGTGACGCCGTGGACCTGGACAACGCCACGGAAATCATCGACGCGATGGCCGGGCACAAACTGACCGCCGATCAAGCCGACTATCTGGACACCCTCGCCACGCTGATCGAACGCTACGAATCTGAAAACGATCCGGTCGATACGTCGGCTGTCACCGGGGCCGACCTGCTGCGTTCGCTCATGGAAGCCAACGACATGACGACCAGCGATGTAGGCGCGATTCTCAACGTGGATCGTTCCCACATATCGCATCTTCTGGCCGGACGCCGGGGCATGACATGGGACCACGCCAAGGCACTGGCGGATCGCTTCGGGCTGTCCCCCGCCGTGTTCATGGATTGACCCCCGGAAGTGAATCACCGCCCCGCGCCTTGACCGGCACGCGGGCGATTTTGAATCGCCGCATGGATGCGGCACAATACATCGGGTCCGCCGGCCAGCGGAGCAATCGGCTGGGCGGGGAAACGTGGCGATCACCTGCCGCCGCGCCAACCCGCCCGCCGGCCCGACCTTTGGCAGGTGAATCATGTCAACAGCAATCGACCGTGACCCATTGAACGCCTTGGCTGATCGGTTCGACAAACTGGCTCGTTCCGATAGCTCCCTGATCGCCAGCGCCAACGCGCTGGGAAACAAAACGGCATATCAAGTCACGTCGAACATGGGCCGCACGGACACCCAGCGCACTTTCATGCGACTGGCACGCGAGGCGATGGACGCCTTGGATTTGCCATCACCGGGCGGGCGTGGCGCGATTAATGGTTGGCTCGCCCACCTGTTCGCCGCCGCGCCGGACGCGACCATTACCGGCGGCAGCCCGGTATGGAAGGGTGACGCCGAACAGCCCGATGGCCAACTTGTCTGTCGGGAGATTCGCAACGCGGCAGAAGCATCGGCTGTGGTCGTTCGGGCCGCAATCAGCAAGCGGAAAGCGGACGCGGCAGGTGATGAAAAGAAAAAAGCAAAGCGGCCTTCCAATCGCCGGCGGAGCAACAGGGAACCGACCAAGCGACAACTTGAAGTCGTCACGGTAATCAACAACTTCAATGGCAACTTCGCGGAGGCAGCGCGGCAACTTGGTCTCAACCGAAAAACCGTCAAACAACACTTCGATGTTGCAATGCGGAAAGTCGGCAAGCTGGGCGCTCCATTGTTGAAACAAAAGACCAAGGCGATGGCACACGATCATCGCGGGCAGGTGGACATTGCGGGGCGGGGTGACGGCCCGGCTGCCATCGGTCCGCGCGCCCGCGTTCGCCGAACGGCGAAATAGCGGGGGTATGCGGGGGTATTGAGCGGGGTAGTTAAGCGAAAAATCTTTGTCGGTTTCACACGGTAAAACAAGTGTTTTCGCGCGGGGGTATCGCGCAAACTACCCCCGTTTTCCAGTTGAAGTATGGGAAACGAAAAACTCACACCGGAAGAACGCAAGGCCTTGGCGTAGCCGTTCACGGTCCTGCGGGTAGCAGTGAGATAAGGGGTTGATGGTTGAGGGCGGCGTGCAGAGCGTCGCGGAGATAGGCGAAGATGCCGCGGCCTTGTTGAGTCAACGTGGCGATGACGGTCCAGATGCGTTCGTTCCACCGGCGACCGTCTTGCCGCAACGCGTGCAGCGGTACGCCGCGGCCCGATGCTCGGTCACCGTCACCGGCTTGACGACGATCTCCACCTGTTGAACGACGCGCTCGGTCCCCG
>JBAYVY010000325.1:0-3884 GCA_041674345.1 Phycisphaeraceae bacterium
GGGGGTTGCTGCGGTTTGCGTGGTGGGCCAGACGGCAGCTCAAGCGGGGGGGATACGATGCGAGTTTATCGATGACATTGGCGGTGCCGGCGATGGTGCTCCAGCCGCGCGGCGGGACGGTGCGGGAAACGCTGGCGCGGAACATCGCCCGACGAAAACCGGGGTTTTCGCGGTGGGCGAAGGAATTGTCGCTGGCGGTGAATCCGAAGCAGTTGACGTTGTTGCTGCTGGAGCATCGAACGCTGAACAGTCATCGGGTGAGGAAGATCGTGGCGATCAGCCGGTATGTGTCGGAGCAGTTGTTCAGTCATTACACGATCGCGTCGAAGCGGGTCGAGGTGATACCGAACGCGGCCTCGGTGAAGGCGATGGCCCCGGAAGCAAGGGCGGAGATGCGCGGTCGGGTAAGGAAGGCGTTGGGATTGCGGGAGAGCGACGTGGTGTTTTTATTCGCGGCGATGAATCCGGGATTGAAGGGATTGTCGCCGCTGCTGAACGCGATGCACGAGGTGTTCATTCGTCGGCCGGAGGCGCGGTTGATCGTGGCGGGGTGTTTGCCGCAGAAGTTGATGAGGCGGACGCACCGGGGTGTGTTGAAGGATGTGGTGCGATTCGTGGGGCCCAGCCGGCAGATGGATGCGTTGTACGCGGCGAGCGACGTGACGGTGCTGCCGACGTATTACGACCCGGCGAGCAAGGTGGTGATCGAATCGCTGCTGCACGGGATACCGGCGATCAGCACGTCGTTCAACGGAGCGTCGCAGTGGATCACGGACCCGACGGGCGAGTTGGCGGATGTGCTGCCGGGCAGCGAGAAACAAGTGGCGGAACTGATGTCGAAGCAGGCGGGGCGGGTGATTGATTCGCCGGACAACGCGGCGGCGTTGTCGGCGGCGATGATCGCGCTGTGCGATGCGGAGGAACGGGCGAAATGCAGCGCGGCGGCGGCGGGACTGGACCAGCGATTAAGCATGGACGTGCATGTGGACCGGCTGGAGAAGGCGATGGAGGAAAGTCGGAAGGCGGAAGTGGGAGGAAAGTCGGAAGGCGGAAGTGGGAAGTAAAGACCCGTGTATAAAATTCTTCCGACTTCCGACTTATCCCTCGATTTCCACGGCTTTTTCGCCGTCGTAGCGATAGAGTTTGCCGGGTTGTTCCTGTGTGCGGCAGCGTTTGTGCGAGCCGTCGCAGAGGGGATAGTTGGGGGACAGGCCGCACATACAGACCCAGGTGCTTTTGTCGGAGGGTTTGATTTCGTGTGGACCGGCGGCGTCGTGACGGATGAGGCGTGCCATAATGTGGCTCCGTAAAGGGGTGATGGACATGATAGGGGTGGGGATTCCCGATTGTCAATTTTCGATTGCCGATTGCTGATTTGCGCGACATCTATCCCGGCCAAGCCGAAGACGGCATGGCCGGGCTTGGATACATCAGAAATCGGAAATCGGAAATCGACCATCGGAAATTTCATACAATGTTCGCATGAGCGATCTGTTCGCCGAGCGACGGGAGGCGATGCTGAAGACGGCCGAGCCGCTGGCGGTGCGCATGCGCCCCCGGAAGCTGGAAGAGTTTGTCGGGCAGCAACACTTTCTGGGCGAGGGCAAATTGCTGCGACGGATGCTGGAGGCGGATCGGATCACGAGCGTGATTTTTTACGGCCCCCCCGGAACCGGCAAAACCACACTGGCGGAGTTGATCGCGCGGTACACGAACCGGCATTTCGAGCGGGCGAACGCCACGACCATCGGCGTGAAAGAGGTGAGACAGATCATTGAGCAGGCGGTGGACCGGCTGGGGCACGGGGGCAAACGCACGATTCTGTTTCTCGATGAGATTCATCGTTTCAACCGCTCGCAACAGGACGTGTTGTTGCGCGATGTGGAGCGGGGCACGATCACGCTGATCGGGGCGACGACGGAAAACCCGTTTTTCTCGGTGAACTCGCCGCTGATTAGTCGGTCGCAGGTGTTCCAGTTTCAGCCGATCGGGGAGGAGGACATCATCGCGCTGCTTCGCCGGGCGATCAGCGATGAGGAACGCGGATGCGGAAAGTTGAACCTGGAGGTGACGGAGGAGGCGTTGAAACATTGGGCGGTGATGTGCGACGGCGACGCGAGGCGAGCGCTGACGGCGTTGGAGATCGGGGTGCTGTCGGGAGGGAGGGAGCAGAAAAGGGACGAAGGCACGAAGGGACGAAGGGACGGAGGGAAAGAGGCAGCGCCGGACCCCACTTCGTCCCTTCGTCCCTCCGTCCCTACGTCCCTGTCCATTCTCATCGACCTCGACGTCGCGCAGGAGTCGATTCAGCGCAAGGCGCTGGAGTATGACCCGACGGGGGATTCGCATTACGACACGATCAGCGCGTTCATCAAGTCGATGCGCGGGTCGGACGCGGACGCGGCGGTTTACTGGCTGGCGCGCATGTTGGAAGCCGGGGAAGACCCGCTGTTCATCGCGCGACGCATTGCGATCCTGGCCAGCGAAGATGTGGGCAACGCCGATCCGCGGGCGATACAGGTCGCGGCGGCGGCGTATGCGATCACCGAGCGGATCGGCATGCCGGAGTGTCAGTTGACGCTGGCGCAGGCGGCGATCTACATGGCGACGGCTCCGAAATCGAACGCCTCGGCGAAGGCGATCTGGTCGGCGATGAAGGATGTGAAGGAGGGTCGGACGATCACGGTGCCCAGGCATCTGCGCGATACGCATTACAAGGGATCGCAGCAATTGGGGCACACGGGGTATCAGTACGCGCATGATTCAGAGAAGGGATATGTGGAACAGGATTACCTGGGGGTGGACAAGACGTATTACCAGCCGACGGATCGGGGATATGAGTCGCGGATCAGACAGTATCTGGCGTGGTTGAAGGGGGAGGGGGAAGGGACTGGGGATTAGGGGCTGGGGGCGGGGGGAGATGGTTTCGGGTTTCGAGTTTCGAGTTTCGAGAAAAACTCGCGGATTCCCGCTCGAAACTCGAAACCCGAAACTCGAAACTTTTCCCCTGGTCTCTCACTTTGCACGAAATCACGTCATTTTACCGATCATTACCAAGTGACAGAACCGACGCATGACAACAAGAAATCGCTGCGGGCGGAACTTCGGGCGATGCTGCGCTGCGTGCCCCCGGAACAGTTGCACATCGCTTCGGCCGCGGCTTGCGCATTGCTCGGCGAGACGGCGGAGTTTGAGCGGGCGGCGTGTGTGATGATTTTCTGGCCTTTGTCATATGAGATGGATGCCCGGCCGCTGGCGATGCACGCATGGCAGCGGGGCAAGACGGTGGCGCTGCCGCGGGTCAGTTACGAACAGCGGCATATGATGGCGGTGGAGATTCGCTCGCTGGGCGATTCGATGCAGGCCGATCAGCACGGCGTGAACTCGCCGATCAACGCCCCGCCGATCCCCACACGCATGATCGACCTGGTGATCGTGCCGGGCCTGGGCTTCGACCTGACCGGCCATCGCCTGGGACGCGGCGGCGGATTCTACGATCGGTTTCTAAGCCGGCGGAACTTCCGCGGACTGACCTGCGGCCTGGCGCTGGAACAGCAGGTCGTCGAACACATACCGACACAGCCGCATGATGTCCGACTGGACATGCTGGCGACTGAACGTCGCATTCTGCGATTCGGGGAGGGAGGGGAGGAGGGACTAGGGGCTAGGGGCTAGGGGCTAGGGGCTAGGGGCTAGAGATTGTAGAAATGACGAATGTTCCCCAACCCCCAACCCCCAGTCCCTAACCCCTAACCCCTGATCCCTCTGTTACACTGACGGCAAAGCAAGCAAGGAGCATCGAGATGGTTTTGGATTCACAACGGGCACGACCGGAAACATCACGCGGCGGCATGGCGTCGGGACATCGCCGGTCCAAAATGAAA
>JBAYVY010000326.1:0-3863 GCA_041674345.1 Phycisphaeraceae bacterium
CTGTAAATCCGGTTTCTTCACCACCCGTTCCATCCACGCCGCCTCCCCCATTGCCCGCCCGCGATTCACACATTCCCGCAAAACCGTACCTGTCCCGCTTTCTTTTCCGAAGATCGCCCGCGTCGGTGTTGGCCGCATCCAGTTTGGGAATGCGATTCCATTGCTCGGTCGCCCCCGGAAGGTTGCCTTTTCCGGGGGCCGCGAATGCGAGGAACCCCCGGAATTTCGCGCATTCTTATGATTACGGCGAAGGCGACTGTTTGGCGGATTCCCGTTCGGAGATGATCTTGTCAAGTTGGGCTTGCAACTCGTTCAGTTCCGCTTTCAGACCATTGATCCTGCCCTGGTCGATCTCTTTGTAGTATTTGATGACATACAGTTTGATCCATAAACTCTCCGCATGAACCAGCGGCCCCTCGTTCCGCCATGTCCGATGTTTGCTCTCAACGAAAGTTCGCACCAGTTCCTCATCCAGACGCCCGCCGCTGGTTCCCAGCCATTGGGACAACTGCGCGGCCGCCGGTTCGCTGGTGACGGATCGACAGATCGCCCGTTGGAGTTCCCACCGAAGATTGGGGTTCGCGCCCCGGCCGTCATTTGACAATCCCCGCAAATACAGCGGCATCAGACGCGCATCGGGCACCAGCGCCAAGCCGTGATAGATTTCGGTCAATTCCTCCTCGGTCTTGGCCTTCTCCAGTTTTTTGGTGATGAGCGTGATGCGCTGCCCCATTTCCGCTTCGGTCGCTTCACGCACTTGCACTTTCACCGTGTTCGTCAATTCGATCAGCGGCGGCTGGGGACCGGTTTCCAGATCGACCAACGGCTTACCCGTCTCATCGACTTCCACAGGCATAATCATCAAGGTCACCGCTAATTCCGCCGCGCCATCCGGCATTTTCGTGAAGTAGTCCTGAAGGTAAAGCGTCACGGTATGTGTGCCGCTTTTGTTTAACTTGACCACCGGTGCAGGGAAACCAATATCTGTACCGATGCCGAACTTGGAATTTCTTGTCCAACCCTCCGGCGCATCTATTTTCATCATGACATGGTAGGGCGCTTCACAAACGAATCCCACTCGCTGATTACCATTGTATTTAATGGTCAGATTGATTCTCGCCGGAATGCCGTTGACTATTGGATTGTCCGTCGTAACGTGCAACGCAAAGTCTGCTTTATTGATGCCCCACGTGTGGGACGTGGCGCAGAATATCACAACACAACAAAACATAATTTGAAATGGGCGCATCTTGTTACTCCTATTCATCATGTACCGAGTAGCATGGTTTATTCCAAAGAATGGTCGATGATCGACATTTCTGTGTCCGCAGTTTCAACCGTACCTGGAGAATAGCCAAGAGGATTTGTTTCTCCTGCATGCCGAATATGCAGTTTCCACCAGCCAGGTAAAGTATCCGGGCTAAGTGTCTTTGTAATCCTAAAGCAACCTCCCTCGACAATTGGACTACTTCGGAAATCTTCTATAGTGCCACAACATGGACATGAAAACCGATGATACTGGGAACTATCCGACTTCCCGCTCTTCAAGCCGCTCAGAAAACTGTCGAGCAAATACGGCGGCGCGTGTATGGTATTAAGATCGTAGATTGTGCCACCCCCCGTGATGGGCAGCCACTTATTAACTTGGGTTTCTGGCACATCCTTGAACCAACCAGATTGTTCAGTGGTTTCTATAACTTCCGCTATCTTGACATTTGCCAAATCATCTTTCATCCCTGAATCACTCGTGACATCGCCCACTTCCATAACATACGCGGCTCCCCATCGCCTTTCCGGATCTATATCCCACATGCTATTCTTTAAAACCTTAAATCGCTTGTATTTGATATTTTGCGGATGCGCACACACGCTGAAGCCCGCCGATCTTGCGATTTCGCCGCCGTTGAGTTTGCCGACGATGACGAGATTGCCTCCATGTCCGGGCTGGGTCATCGCATCGCCATGCACCTTAATCGTGTCGGTGCCGCTAAGTGTATTCTTGCCCTCAATGCTTGCGGTTCCGTTGGCCGCGTTGCTTTCTTCCACAGAGAATGTGACAGTTTTGCCCACCATGTTTCCCCAGAAAACGACCTGTACGTCACAGGATTTGTTTTTGGCAACACTGTAGGGCATATTCACTCCCCGCACCACGTTGCCGATTTCGATGCCGCCGTCGCCGTCATTATGTTTCACTTTGGCGTTGGCATCTCCCGCCCACGGGGCGATGGGGTACCCCCCATTGCCGCCCGGTGCCGTTTGATATTCATACAGGCCCCCGATTTTCAGTGCATATGCTTGCGCGGCCGCATTGGCGTTAGTGGTCATTACAACCTTCTTTGCGTCACCGGGAACCGAGACCGCGATCAACCCGTTGGGATCGGCCAGCAGTGCCGTGCTGATGATGCGGACGACGTCCGTACCCCTTTCGGCATTACCCTGCAACTCGACCGCCTGGCCCTTGGTGATATCCTTGGCGAAATTCTGCGGATTCGGCGTCGCCCCGCCCGGATGATTGATGGTCCACGTCACCGAGTCGAACACCGCCGCACGCGCGGTTGTCGCCGCACCCAAGCACATCCAACACAACAAAAGAATCAGTCCGCATCTGAACACCACTTTGTTTGTCACCATCTTTTCACCTTTTCCTTTCGAGATCGTTCATGTGGGATTGCGAAATGTCACGATACGGGCCGTTGGGATATCGTTTGAGATAGGCCCGGTAGGCGTCGGCCGCCGTTGGGATGTCGCCGATCACCTCACTGGCGAATGCGAGCAAGAACACGGCCCGCTCGGTTTCAGGTGAGTCGGGATATTGGCGGATGACCTGCGTCAGTGCATCGTTCCACTTCTTGTCATAATGCCCGTCGCGCATCCGGTATTGCACGCAAATCGCGGCATATGTGTAGAGTGCCCTGGGCGCGATGAACGTCTTGGCATATGCGTCGGTTGTGAATTTTCCAAGATGTTGGATGGCCGCGTGTTCGTGACCCGACATATGCTGGATGTTGCCCAACAGATAGACCGCATATGCTTCTTCATCCTTGCTGATCCGCCCGTATTCGCCATTCAGCATGTTTTGATAGACGCGCTCGGCTTCGGGCCAGCGCAGCGCGTCGTAATAAAAGTTTCCGATCAGCGCAGCGATCCGGCGTTTTTCCCTGAAAACATCCAGAAAAGCGTTATCGCAACGCGGGCCAAGGGGCGAGGCCGCTTTGACCAATCGCGCTCCGGTCGAGCCGCCGATGGCTTGGGCATCTTGTGGTGCGAACGCGTCGTACTTGTCCAGTTGGGCGAATTTCTCGCGCGATCCCTCCATGTCGCCATTCGCATACAACGCCATGCCCCATGTCAGCAACATCCGGTATTGCAACTCATCCAGATACCATCGACATGTTTTGCGATTCACCAACTCGCCCGGCTCAATGGGATTCCTATTGACATTACCCCAAAAGTCACGTTGCTTTTCCGTCTCCGGGGGCTTGATCTGTTCTATGGTTTTCTTTCGTACCCCCGGCAGGTCGAGGACAATCGAGTACGCATCTATTCCGGGGGCGCGTTCCTGTTCACGCACTTCGGCGATCCAGTCGTCGCATTTCTGTAAATATTTCCCCGCTTCCTGCGGATTGAACTGGCGCTCGATGGCGATGCGACCCAGTTCCAGCCACGCTTCGCCTTTGTAAAGGCCCAGACGCGGCTCATCCTCGACGAACTTTCGCAGGGCTGTGATCGCTTCGCCTGTCTTGCCCAGTTCGGCAAGGCAGATGCCCGCATACAACCGCGACGCTTCCACGAACGGATTGCGTATCTCCTGCGTCGGCGGCAACTCTTGAAGTTGCGCGAAGATTTGTTTTGCGTCCGCCTCC
>JBAYVY010000327.1:0-3856 GCA_041674345.1 Phycisphaeraceae bacterium
GATCCGGTTCATCGCGATGGCCAACGTTTCATGCGCCTCGGCGCTGATCGAGCCGAAGCTCATCGCGCCGGTGCGGAATCGTTTGACGATCTCGGCGGCGGATTCGACTTCCTCCACCGGCACGGGCGGGCGCGTGCCGGCGTTGAACTTCATCAACCCGCGCAGCGTGCAGATGCCGCGGTTGTTGTCGTTGACCAGCTTGGCGAATCGCGTGTACGCCTCGCGGCTGTTGGTGCGCGCGGCGGATTGAAGCTCGGCGATCACCTGCGGATTGAGCATATGGCTTTCGCCGTCGGCGCGCCAGTGGAACTGGCCGTCGTTGGGCAGCACGGGCAGGCCGGTCTCGTCACGCCGCGGGTAGCCGATGGCGTGACGGCGAATCGCCTCCGCGGCCAGCACGTCAAGCCCGACGCCCTTGATGCGGCTGGCGGTGCCGATGAAACAGCGGTCGATCACGGCCGCGTTCAGGCCCACCGCCTCGAAAATCTGCGCGCCCTTGTACGACTGGAGCGTCGAAATGCCCATCTTCGCCATCACCTTGAGCATGCCCTTGGCGACGGCCTTGCGATACGCGGCGACGATTTTTTCATCGTCGTAATCGCAATCAACCAGTTTGTCGCGGCACGCCTGCCACAGCGACTCGAACGCCAGGTACGGATTGATCGCGTCGGCTCCGTAACCGTGCAGCAGACAGAAATGATGCACTTCGCGCGCCTCGCCGGTTTCCAGCACGATGCCGATGCGCGTGCGTTTGGCGTGTTCGACCAGATGATGATGCACCGCGCCCGTCGCCAGCAGCGAACTGACCGGCACACGGTCGTTGCCCGCGGCGCGGTCGCTGAGCACGATCAGCGAATAACCGGCGTCGATCGCTTGCTCCGCTTCGGCACAGATGCGATCCAACGCCTTGCCCAGACCGTCCTCGCCTTCCTCACGGTCGAAGGTGATGTCGAGGGTCCGGCATTTCCAGCCGCGCTGGTTGATGTGTTTGATCGCCGCCAACTGTTCGTTGGTCAGAACCGGCTGCGGCACGAGCAGACGATGACACTGATTTTCCGTGGTATCCAGCAGGTTGCCTTCCGGGCCGATGTAACACTCCAGCGACATGATCGTCTCTTCGCGGATCGAGTCGATCGGCGGGTTGGTCACCTGCGCGAACAGTTGCTTGAAGTAGTCATACACCAGCCGCGGCTTGTCGCTGAGCACCGCCAGCGCCGCGTCATTGCCCATCGAGCCGACCGGGTCACGTTTTTCCCTGACCATCGGCAACAACATGAACTGCATCGTCTCGGTGGTGTAACCGAAGGCCTGCATCCGGCGAAGCAGCGTGTTCGGCTCGAAACCGTGCGATTCCTTGGCGGGGTTCAGTTCGCTTAGTTCCAGCCGCTGGTTTCGCAGCCATTGGCCGTAGGGTCGGCGCGATGCGATGTCGTGTTTGAGTTCATGGTCGGGTATCAGCCGGCCCTGCTCGAAATCGACGAGGAACATGCGACCGGGCTGCAAGCGGCCCTTCTCCTTGACGTTTTCGGGCGTGATCGTCGGCAACACGCCCACCTCGCTGGCCATGATGACGCGATCATCATGCGTGATGTAGTAGCGGCTGGGGCGCAAGCCGTTGCGGTCGAGCACCGCGCCGATGTAGCGACCGTCGGTGAACGCCACCGACGCCGGGCCGTCCCACGGCTCGGTCAGCGCCGAGTGATATTCGTAGAACGCGCGCTTGGCCGGACTCATCGACTCGTGGTTCTGCCACGCTTCGGGAATCATCATCATCACCGCTTCGGGCAACGACCGACCGGCCAGCAGCAGCAGTTCCAGCACGTTGTCGAACATGCCCGAATCGCTGGTCATCGGGTCGATGATCGGCAGCAGCCGGCCGAACTGCTCGCCGAACAATTCGCTTTCCATCAGACCTTCGCGGGCGCGCATCCAGTTCATGTTGCCGCGCAGCGTGTTGATCTCGCCGTTGTGACTCATGAACCGCATCGGCTGGGCGCGGTCCCACGACGGAAAAGTGTTCGTGCTGAAGCGTGAGTGAATCATCGCCAGGTGGCTGGTGTAATCCGGTTCACGCAGGTCGGGGTAATACGGCATCACCTGGCCGGGCGTGAGCTGGCCCTTGTGAACAATCACGCGGCTTCCCAGCGAACAAACATAGTATTGGCCGATCAGGTCGGGGCGCTGGCGCTGGATGCCGTGATAGGTCTGCTTGCGGATCAGATACAACTGGCGGCAGAACGATGTGCGGTCTTCGCCCCCGGAAGCACCGATGAAGACCTGCATGACCACCGGCTCGGTGGCGCGGGCCGAGGGACCGATGTCCGCCGCGTCGGCGTCGGTCGGCACCCTGCGCCAGCCCAGCAACATCTGCCCCTGTCGCTGAATGAATCGGCCCATCATGTCCATGCAGTATTGCCGGGCCTTTTCATCCCGCGGCATGAAAATGTTGCCCACGCCGTAGTGCCCGATCCCCGGAAGCTCAGCCCCCAATTCATCGCGGGCGATGCGTTTCATGAACTCGTGCGGAATGGCCGTGAGAATGCCAGCGCCGTCGCCGGTGTTCGCCTCGCAGCCGCAGGCGCCGCGGTGATCCATGTTGCGAAGAATGGTGTCGGCGTCCAGGACGATCTGATGGGAGCGCTCGCCCTTGATGTGCGCGACGAAACCCACGCCGCAACTGTCGTGTTCAAAGCGCGGGTCGTACAGGCCGTGGGGCGGGGGGTATTGGGTAAGCGTCATGCTGCGACTCCTGCACCGACCGCGCGAGCGGGGTGTGTTGCGTGGCTCGCGCGGCTGAAGGGGACTTTCAGGCCATAGTCAGTTCGGCCCGTTTGGTTCGCTTGGTATTCGATGCCGGCGCGGCGACCGGCGGGATTTTGACCAGATAATCGACGAACGCCTGCGTGACGGGACCGGGCGTCCGGCTTCGCAGATGCACGATGCCCACCGGGCGCGTCAGCTTGGGCCGCAGTTCGATCGCCGCCAGCGCCCCGGCGCGCACTTCGCGCATCACCGTGCGATGAGGCAGAATCGCCACCTCGTTGGAATGCGCGACATAGACTTTGATCGTGTCAATGTTGTCGAAGGTGTGCGCGACCTGCGGCTGCACGCCGTGACCCCGCAAATAGGCGTTGAGCCGGCGAGTGATCGGCAGTTCCGGGTCGAACATGACCAGCGCCCACCGGCCCAGATCGCCGGCGTGAATCTGCTCCCGCCCGGCCAGTTCGTGATCGGCGCGGCAGACGACCATCATCACTTCCTCACGGAGAATCCGCGACGCCAGGTCGCGCCACCGATCCGGGTAGCTGAGAATGCCGATATCGACCTGCTCGTCGCGCACATGCTGGTAAACATCGTCGGGCTGGTGGTACTGCACCTCAACGGTGACTTGCGGATGGTCCTGCTGGAAGCCGGTCACGGCCTGGTTGAGCAGGTCGATGCCGGCCGAGTAGATCGCCGCGACGCGCACCACGCCGCGCATCGCCTTGGCCGGCCGGCGAAGCTGGCCGATCAGCCGGTCGTAACGTTCGAGAATGGACCGGCAGCCCTGATGGTAATCCTCCCCGGCGGGCGTCAGTTGCAGCGGGCGCGTGGAACGATCAATCAATTGCACGCCCAGTTCCTTCTCCAGCGTCACCAGCCGCTGCGAAACGGCTGATTGCGTGACACCATGCGCCGCGGCCGCGCGACTCACGCTGCGGTACTGTGCGACATCACAGAACAACCTGATCACTTCCATCTGCATGACACCATCATAGCATCAGCAAACCTAATGTCAATAGGAATAAATATCGTAAAATCTAATAATGTTGCCGGCCCCCGCCCGGCGTGAACTTCCGGGGGCGGGGGCGGGGGC
>JBAYVY010000328.1:0-3852 GCA_041674345.1 Phycisphaeraceae bacterium
AAATGAAATACAAGCAACTCAATGTCGTCCGAAACGAAAGCCGTTTAGCTCTCGTTATGCGAAAATCCCCTGAAATTCGCGTAATTCTGTTTCATGGGCACCTGAAAATTGGCTAAACCCCACATTTGATGAGAATGTCGATGTTGTGCCACTCCCGGCGGATATCGACCCCCCGCAGTTCCGCTCCGTCGAGTTCGACGGGGGACAGCGGGACATCCATGCCGTCGCCGCGTGCTTTTTTGAACAGGTCCATCAGGATCGCATTGAGAAACAGCGGCCCCTGGCCATGCGACTCGGCGGGGTCGAGAAGCCAGCCCAGAAAATTGGAGTGGCGGATTTCCACGCGGGTGATGCCGAGTGCGTCGAAGATGTTGAATCGGCCGACACGCTCTTCGAGCGCGAGCAGATCGTCGTTATCGACGATGAAGCGTTCGAGGGCCTGCATGGGGTCGATGGGCGAAGTGGAGTTCCCGGTGGTCATGGACGGATTATCCGTCGGAGTGATGGCGGATGCAAGGGGAGGTTCGCGGCATCGCTAACCCGCCCCCGGAAGTGAACGCGGCGGGAGGTGGCGGTGAAAACCTATACGATTCTGCTATGTGACGCGGCGGTGCGCCCAATGCTTGCGCGTGGGTTCTCCTCCAGGCCGGGGGGAGATACACAACCCCTATCGAACCGCTGTTTTTACCCTAACAGATCGCGCAAAAATACCGAACATTATACTAACAAGATGACGCGACAAGATCGTGCGGGAACCTGGGGTGCGCACAGTACGAGCGGTTTTTCATCTGGAGACCGGATTGGCTAAAAACTTGTTACACGTGTCTTTGAAAATGTTTATGATTTTTAATTCCGCCATGACGACTCATCGATGCGCCGGGAGGCGTCGCAAGGGCCTTGGAGGGAGGGCGATATGTTGCGAAAGTGGACTTCAACGCAGAGCGGCGGCGGGTTTGCGAGTCGGGGGGATCGTGACGGGCTTCAAAGGTTCGTTCATCGCGTCGATCGCTTCGTGATAGACGCGGACGCATTTGTCGGCTGCCCCCTCCCACGTCAGTTTGCGAATCTCGAAATCGGCATGCTCACGCAACGTCTGACTCAGCGGCGGATGCTTGATGACGGCGATAATCTTGTTGGCCATTTCATCGACATCCCAGAAATCGACTTTGAGCGCGTGATGGATGACTTCGCTGACGCCGGAGCTTTTGGAAATGATGACGGGCACATCGTGGCGGATGGCCTCCAACGGCGCGATGCCGAACGGTTCGCTGACGGAGGGCATGACATAGACATCGGCCATTCGGAAGATGCGTTCGACATCTTTGCCGCGGAGGAAGCCGGTGAAGAGGATTTTGTGGCCGATGCCCATTTGGGCGGCCAGTTCGATGACCTTGGCGGCCATGTCGCCGGACCCGGCCATGACGAACTTGACTTTGTCCATCACTTGCAGGACTTTTTTAGCGGCGGCGACGAAGTATTCGGGGCCTTTCTGCATGGTGATGCGGCCGAGGAAGAGGACGATTTTTTCGCCGCGTCCGATGGTGGCGCTGACGGGCATGTCGTCGGAGGTTTCGATGCCGTTGTAGCAGACGTGCATTTTTTCGGGAGGCACGGCATAGCGATGTTCGCAGATTTTTTTGGTCAGATGCGAGACGCAGATGACACGTGTGGCGGCGTGCATGCCGCGTCGTTCGATGTCGTAAATCTGCGAATGCACCGATTCGCCGGAACGGTCGAACTCGGTGGAGTGGACGTGGACGACCAGGGGTTTGCCGGTCATCCCGGCGATGGCCATTCCGGCGGGGTAGGTCATCCAGTCGTGGGCGTGAATGACGTCGAAGTGTTCGCCTCGGGTGAGGCGGACGCAGAGGTCGGTGTATCGTTGGACTTCGGTGATGATGTCGCCGCAGTAGTCCGTGGCGTCGGATGCTTTGCCCCCGGAAGTTGTGGCGGGGGTGTCCCAGTCGAGGTCGTGGGGGGGATGGCCGTTGGAACTTGCGGGGGCGGG
Source organism: Phycisphaeraceae bacterium (assembly GCA_041674345.1). Classification (GTDB taxonomy): domain Bacteria; phylum Planctomycetota; class Phycisphaerae; order Phycisphaerales; family Zrk34; genus JBAYVY01. The sequence goes on from JBAYVY010000328.1 coordinate 2,009, forward strand.
AAGGGCGGCGGATTGGATGGCGGCGCCGCGTGTGCCGTGGAGGTTGGCGTCGATGGCGCGTTGCTCGGCGGCGCGACGGCGCTGCTCCATGAATTGGGCGAATTCTTTGGGGGTTTGATAGGGGTAGCCCAGCCAGGTGGGAATGGTTTTGAAGCTGACGCGCTCGAAGTCGGGGGAGTCGTAGGGAGTGGGTTCACAAGCGTCAACGGTGGATACGAGAGAAGAACCCGGGGCGGAACCCGAGGCGGCGCTTCGCTCTGCCTCGGCTTGAGTGTTGGCGAATGCGGCGGGCGGTGCGGGTTTACTTCCGGGGATTCCGGGGGCGGGGCTGATGATTTGGACGTGGGAGCTATATTGCGCATCGACGGCTTTGGGCAGGACGAAGAGGACTTCGGTGCCCATGCGGCTCATGGCCTTGGTCAAGCCGTAACACGCGGTGCCGAGGCCGCCGCTGATGAATGGTGGAAACTCCCAGCCCAACATAAGCACGCGCATGGAACTGTCCTTTCCCGGCGAAGGTGAAGTCCGCCCAATCAACGCCATCGGGCAAGGCGTTGAACACGGATGGGGAATGATATTGTATCACAAGCACGCACACCGCAAAGACGGGCGCGAAAAGAAAAATGCAAATGAATGTGGGAACGATGATTGAAGATTCAACACTTGGCGCGGCGGCGGGAAGCGGCCAGGCAGGGCGCGGCGACGCAGGCGAGCAAGGCGATGCCGGCGGAAGTCGGTTCGGGCACGGACTGGACGCTGATGAACGAGTTGATCCAGTCAAGATGCGGGGCCAGCGAGACGGCGTAGGATTGATTGAACTGAGCGGGGTTGCCGTTGTAATAGCTGACATATGCGTTGATGCCGGCCAGTTCCCACGAGCCGTCCTCGGCCTGGATGAAGGAGCCGCCGCCGGAGTCGCCGGGCGCGAAGCCGGACTCCAGCGGGGAGTTGGCGGAATTGAACTTCATGCTGAAGGTGACGGAGCTGTGGCCGGAGACCATTTGTCGGATGGCGGGGTAATAGATTTGGTTGGCGCCCCAGCGGAGTGTGCCGCGCCCGGTGGAGTTGACGGTGTAGTAGGAGCCGTGATCGGTGCCGGTGTAACCGTAACCCGCGGAGACGACGGCGGTGCCGGAGGTGATGGGGGCGGAACGGATGTTGTAGTAGGTGGGTAGCTCGCGGTCGAGAGTGATGAGTCGCAGATCGACGGGCGAGGATGAGCCGGGATCGGCGGGGGCGCGTGCGACGGCGGTGGCGGTGTAGGTGACGCCGTGGAGGGTGAATTGGGAGCCGACCGATCCGCCGACGTGATCGGCGGTGAGCAGGTGGCGGGAGCCGATGGCGACGGCCGAGGAATTGTTCCATGAGACGACGCCGGCGAGGTCCATGCCGCGGTAGGGGCTGGTGAAGTCGGCGAAGGCGGAGGTGTCGGTGGTTCCGTTGACCAGCGCGCCGGCGGGCGATACGAAGCCGGCGTAGAGGAACAGGGCGGCGAACAGACAGCCGATAACCCCTTGACGGGGGCGAACAATGGTAGATGACATTTGCGTTCTCTTTCTCTCGAACTTCGGGCGTCAGGACAAACGCGTGGCGGGGGCACGGGCAGGTGCATTCCCGCGAGGGGCGAGTGGTAAAAATACCCGATAAAAGAGGTGGTTGCAAGGTAATTATCCGCGAGAAATTGATTTGTGAAAATGGGGAAGAAGTAAATGGATGTTTTCACGTAACCGTTCACGGGGTCAAAAAGCCTCGATTCTGCTTCAAAAACGGCGGTAAGATGAGCCAATGTTCGACCATTTTTCGACAAACATTCGTTTTTGGCTCAAAAACGGCGATCACCCGTG
>JBAYVY010000329.1:0-3836 GCA_041674345.1 Phycisphaeraceae bacterium
AATCCGTAATGCACCTGGTTTGCGTGGGCATTTCGCATCACACCGCGCCGGTGGAATTGCGCGAGAAACTGGCGATGGACCGCGCGCAGGTCGAAGCGGCCCTGGGCCGGCTTCGCGGACAACACCCGCAGGCGGAACTGGCGATTCTGTCAACGTGCAACCGCACCGAGGTGTACGTCGCCCGCCCGTTGCACGGCCGGCCCCGGCCCGAAGACGTGCTGGCCTATCTGTGCGAACAGCATCACATCGCGCCCGAACAACTGGCCGACGCGGTGTACCACTACGACAACGAACGCGCGATTCGGCATCTGTTCCGCGTGACCAGCGGGCTGGACTCGATGGTCATCGGCGAATATCAGATCGTCAGCCAGGTGAAAGCCGCCTACGACGCGGCCCAGCAGGCGCAAACCGCCGGCAAGGCGATTCACCGCATGTTTCAACTGGCGCTGGCCACCGGCAAACGCGTGCGCAGCGAAACCGCGCTGGGCGAGGGGCGTTGGAGCGTGGCGGGGATCGCCGCTCAGTTCGTGCAGCGGTTGTTCGACTCGCTGGCGGATAAAACCGTGCTGGCGATCGGCGCGGGAAAAATGATCGAACTGACGCTGAAACATTTCAACGAACTACGGCGGGGGCAATTCATTGCCCCCGCCCCCGGAAGTAATGTTCCCGCCCCCGGAAGTAATGTTCCCGCCCCCGGAAGTAATGTTCCCGGAAGCACCGGGGGGCGCGTGTTGGTGTGTAATCGGTCAAACGAACGGGCGGAACAGTTGGCGGCGAAAGTCGGCGGGCGGGTCGTGCCGTTCGACGCGCTCGACGAGCATTTGGTGCAAGCGGATGTGGTCGTCAGTTGCACCGCGGCGAGGGAGCATATTGTAACGGCGGCCCGGTTCAAGCCGCTGGTGAAGAAGCGACGGTTTCGGCCGTTGTTCATGCTGGATTTGGCCGTGCCGCGTGACATCGAGCCGGCGGTGGCGGATTTCGCCAACGTCTATCTGTACGACCTGGACGATTTGCGGGAGGCGGTGGCGGCGACGATGGCGGAGCGGCGGGGTGAGTTGGAGCAATGCGAACAGATGATCGAGCGAGCGGTGGGCGAGTGTTACTCGCTGGTGCAGAGCGGCGATGTGAACGAACTGATTCGCCGATTGCGCGAACAGTTGCACGAGATCGGCTCACAGGAAAGTCTGCGGACGCTGGGACGGTTGACCAGCGCGCCGGCGTAACAGCGCGGGGAGATATTGGAAGAGTTCACGCAGCGGCTGATTAACAAGATATTACACAAGCCGGTCAGCGCGTTGCACAAGGGCGACAGCAAGGAGGCGGGTTTGTACGCCGCGGCGCTGCGGCGGTTGTTTGAGTTGGAGGAGGAGGAGGAGAGGGATTAGGGGCTGGGGACTGGGGTGGAGAGGAACGGGGAATTGCAGTTGCTAACTGAACTTTTGCAAAGTTCGGTTTAAACACAAGAGGACACAGAGTCCACAGAGCGAAAAACACGGAAAATACATCCCAAAAAATCTTCTCCGTGTCCTCTGTGATCTCTTGTGTTGAAACATCTTTTCGACTTTTGCAAAAGTTCAGTTGCTAAGCCGCAAGCGGCGGAGAGGCACGTGAATCAACTCGAAACCCGCAACCCGAAACTCGAAACTGCGTTACCCGTCGCGGCGGCGATCGTGCTGTTCATCGGGGGATTGTTCGCTGTCAGCGGATACAGGCAATTCGTGATACTCGGCTTGTCGCTGATACTGGACGGATTGACGGTGATCGGCTACTTCGCGGCGGCGGCGGGTTACGGCGCGTGGATCGGACGGGCGATGCTCGGACGGTCGCACGGACAACCGGTCGCGGCGATGGCGCTGGGATGCGGGGCGATGTTGATGGGGGCGTGGGTATTGGCGTGGATGGGGATGTTGAACGGCGTCACGGCATGGGGGTTGATGATCGTGGGATGGGCGGGGTTGATACTGGCGATGAAGGCATTGAAGCAAGCTCGCACCGGCGTGCGTCTGTCATGGGTGGTGGTGCTGGTAATGCCGGTGGTGGGATTGATGATCGGTGCGGCGACCATCGCCCCCGGAATACTGTGGCAACCGAGTGAAGCGGGCGGGTACGATGTGTTGAGCTATCACCTTCAGTTGCCGGCCCAGTGGTTGCGAGGCGGGGCGATGAGGGGTTTGCATCACAACGTGTATTCGTATCTGCCGAACCTGGTGGAGGCGGGGTTCATGCAGTTGGCGGCGATCAGGGGCGGGGCGGTGGAGGCGGCGTTGTGTTGTCAGTTGATGAGCGCGGGATTCGCGTTGCTGGCCGCGGGCGCGATCGGCGCGGCGGTGATGCGGTTGCTGAATGAGTACGAGCCGCATCGGCGAATGTGTGCGGCGACGGCGGGGGCGATGTCGCTGGCGCTGCCGTGGACGGTGGTCACCGGGTCGATGGCATATGATGAACAAGCCGTTCAGTTTTTCGCGGCGGCGGCGATGGGCCTGATGCTTGATCCCGACGAAGGCCTAAGAAAACCATCGTCGGGCTTGGGGGCGGGATTACTCGCGGGGTTCGCTTGTCTGGCGAAGCTGACCAGCGCGGGCATGGCGGCGATGCCGCTGCTGATCGCGCTGGTGATTTGGAAGCGGCGAAACGTGCTGTGGTTCATCATCGGCGCGGCATTGCCCGTGGCGCTTTACATGTTGCGCAACGCGATATGGACCGGCAATCCGCTGTTCCCGCAAGGCACGTCGCTGTTCGGCACGGCGCACTGGACGACGGAACAGGCGGCGCGTTGGCGGGCGGCCCACCAGCCGAACTTTTCGATGGTCGAGCGACTGGCGCGGGTGTGGGAGATGATTTACGCGCACGGACAGTATGCGTACATTTTGTGGCCCGCGGCGGGCATGGCGCTGGTGGGCATGATCGCGGACAACGTGCTGCGGCGAACAGGGATCGCGCTGGCGGCTATGATCGGCGCGGGCGGGTTGTTCTGGATATTCGCCACGCATGAGCAGAGCCGATTCGCGCTGCCGCTGGTGGTGCCGGCGTGCGTGGCGATCGGCGCGGGGTTGTCGCTGGCGCGGGCGCGATGGGCGCGGGTGGTGTTGATCGTCGCGCTGATCGGCTGGCCGGGCGCGATGAGTTTTCGACTGTGGCGGCAACAGAGCGATACCGCCCCGCTGCTGATCGACGGGACGGAACTGATGCGGCGGCAGAGGATGCCCTACGCGATGTTGAACGATCAACCGGCGGGGCGGCGTACATATGCCGAGGGGTGGGCCGTGCCGCTGTACGATACTTCGGGGACCGGGGGCGGGGAGGCGGTGTCGTATCACACGGTGTGGGATCGCGGCGAACTGGGCGCGTTGATCGACAGGCACGGCGTGCGCGGGGCGCTGGATGCGCTGGCACAACAGGGCTATCGCCGGCTGCTGATCGACCGCGGCATGATCGCGCGGTGGATGAGCGAGGGTAACTACGGCTACGATCCGTCGATCACCCCCGGAAGATTGAACGACATCGAACAGGCCGGGATGGAACGCATCTATGATGATGGACGCATTGTCATTTACCGTTTGCCGACGACCGGGTCCGGGGGCGAGGACGCCCCGGCTCGCTGAAAAGTGATTGACCAACTCACGGCGGAGGTTTACCCTTGACGTCAATGGGTACCATTCAAACGACACGAGCGTTGCGAACGACGGGGCTTTTGGGATTGCTGATGGTGATGGTGCTGGCCGGTTGCCAGACACCGCAACGCCGCGACAGGGGCACGGCCGAGGAACGCGCGTTGCTGGAGCGGGGGGAGCAATATACGCAACAGGGGTTGCTCGACTCGGCGATGGCCGCGTTCG
>JBAYVY010000330.1:0-3740 GCA_041674345.1 Phycisphaeraceae bacterium
CGATCGCCACATTGACGCAACAGGGCCGATCTGTCTTCGCTTATCTCCGCGACGCCTTCAACGCCGCCATCCACCATCAACCCATTCCCGCCCTATTACCCGCAGGGCCGTGAACGGTTACCGGGGGTTTAGCGGGTGACGCGCAGCGTCCCTCCGCTCTTGGCCGCATCGCCATTGGGCTGACGCCCATGTGTTTTTGAACAATTTGGAAAAGTGGTACAAATCGTCATACCATGCGGGCGATCCGCGAGACGCACTGTTTCGTGATTTTCCGTTACACTTTCGGTCATGCGACGAACGCCGGAACTCGATGCGCGATTACGCATGGCGATGGCCGCGGGGCTGGGGCCGAAGCTCACCGCGCGCCTGGAGCAATCGCTCGGCTCGCCCGTCGCCGCGGCCGGCGCATCGGTCGCGCAACTGCGCGAAGTCGAAGGCATCGGCCCACGCAGGGCCGATGAAATTCGCCGGGCGCTCGATGCGTGCGATATCGAATCACAATGGCGTTTGATCGACGAGCTGGGCGTGGCGCTGCTGGCGATCGACGATGTTCGCTACCCAGCGTTGTTGAAGCACATTCCCGATCCGCCGGCGATGCTGTTCGTGCGCGGCTCGCTTGAAAAACAGGACGCGGTGGGACTCGGCGTGGTCGGTTCCCGTAAATGCTCGGCCTACGGGCGCGAACAGGCGGATCGCCTCAGTGCCGGTTGCGCCGCGGCGGGGTTGACCATCGTCAGCGGCGGGGCGAGGGGGATCGACACCGCCGGTCATCGCGCGGCGATGCGCGTCAACGGGCGAACGGTCGCGGTGCTGGGGTGCGGATTGGCGCAATGTTACCCGGCGGAGAATGCGGAATTGTTCGATCAGATCGCCGGGTCGGGACGCGGGGCGGTGGTGAGTGAATTACCGATGAACGCCCCGCCGATCGCGGAAAACTTCCCCCGGCGAAACCGCATCATTTCAGGACTTTCGCTGGGTGTGCTGGTGGTCGAGGCGGCGACGCGCTCCGGGGCGCTGATTACCGCGCGATTGGCGGTGGAGGAACATCATCGGGAAGTGATGGCCGTGCCGGGGCGGGTCGATTCGCAGGCGTCGGCGGGCTGCCACAAAATCATCCGCGAGGGCTGGGCGACGCTGGTGACGAACACCGCGGAGGTATTGCAATGCCTCGGCGAAACCGGACAACTGCTGTCGGAAGCACTGCCCCCGCCCCCGGAATCGGGCGAACCGGGAAACGTGCGAATGACGCTGCTCACCGAACCGCAGCGACACATCATCGAAGCGATGGGCGATGACGCGATGAGCATCGACCAGTTGACGGGGCGATGCGGATTGCCCGTCGGACAGGTGCAGGGACAACTGACGCTGCTCCAGTTACGCGGCATGATCGAACGGGTGGGCGGGAACCAGGTCAGAAAACGAAGAGGATGAACCGCGGAGACGCGGAGGCGCAGAGAAAAACGGGCAGGCGGGGATCAGGGACGAAGGGAAAGAATCACAGCCCCATCCTCACTTCGTCCCTAAGTCCCTTCGTCCCTTTCTCCGCGTCTCTTGTTTATTTTTGAAACGTCATTTTCGTTTGGCCGATTTTCGCGGGGGCTTTTTCGTGCTTTCGTCGAGGTATCGTTGGTGGCACGCGAGGACTTCCTTGCGGGCGACATCGACGTTTTCCCAGCCCCGCGTGGCGACGGTCGCTTCCTCCAGTTGCTTGTAGGTGGCGAAGAAGTGTTCGACTTCGCGGAGGAAGTGCGGCGGGATTCGCCACAGATCGTGGAACTCCTTGAACAACGGATCGCTGTTGGGCACGGCGAGAATCTTATAATCATTGACGCCCTTGTCGGTCATTTTGAACAGACCGATCGGGCGGGTTTCGATAAGACATCCGCTGAAGGTTTCCTCGTTGACCATGACGATGATGTCCAGCGGGTCGCCGTCCTCGGCGAGGGTTTGCGGGATGAAGCCGTAGTCGCCGGGGTAACGCATGGAGGTGTAGAGATAACGGTCGAGGCGGATCAGGCCGAGCGTTTTATCGACCTCGAACTTGGACCGCCGGCCCTTGGGGATTTCGACGATCATGTTGACCGTCTTGGCGGCTTTCTCGCCGAAGGGGACCATCATGTAACGATTGGGCAACAGCGCGGGCGTTTGCATACCGTTTCTTCCTGTGGGTTCAAATGTTTGGAGTGAGGCGAAGGAGGCATATGGTAGCGGGTCGGGGGAAAAGTGGGAAGTGGAAAGTGGGAAGGCGGAAGTGGGAAGTGGGAAGTAAAGACCCGTGTATAAAATTCTTCCGACTTCCGACTTCCGGTCGGAGATGGATCGCATCATTCATTGAAAACCGGAAATCATGTCAAGAACCGACGCCTGTTGGACGAATATACATCCATACAGCGAGATCAACATTGCCTGCGGCGATGCTCAACTTCCCGGCCCATTGCGCAGAGGCGAGGATTTGTCGCATGACTCGGCCCCACCCGCACGACAACATCGCCGCACAAGCCGGGGTGAATGAGGTGATCGCATCCGGTTCATTTCCGGTAGTCGGACCGCAAAAGCCGCCTTTGATCGGTGACGACATGGAACGTCGGATGCTGCGCGCCATGTTCGCCTGTTCGCCGGATGCGATCATCATTACCGATCCGCAGAGGCGGTTCGTGATGCTCAATCCGGTCGCCGAGCGGATGTTCGGTTACAGCGAAGCGGAAGTGGTCGGTCGCGGCGGCGAGTTGTTCCATGCCGACAGCCGGCGGCTTCATGAACTCGACCCGCGTTTGCCGGGATCGCAGGCGCGGCAGCATCTCGCCGCGCCGCTGATGCTGCGCCGCAAGGACGGTTCAACCTTCGTCGCCGATGCGACGCGGCACGCGCTGAATGATGCCGACGGTTCGGTCACCGGCTACCTCACGCTGGTGCGCGACGTCACCCAGCAATTGCGCGATGAAGAGGAACGCCAACAGGTCGCGCAGGCGTTGCGGCGGAGCGAGGCGGACCTTCGCCGGCTGGCGTATCACGACCCGCTGACCGGACTGGCGAATCGCGCCCGGTTGCTGGAGCGATTGCGGGAGATGATGGGGCGGCAGACCCGTGAACCGGTCGCGTTCGCCGTGCTGTTCATCGACTTCGACCGGTTCAAAATGATCAACGACACGATGGGCCACGAGGTCGGCGATCAATTGCTGGTCAGCATCGCCGATCGGCTGAACGGGGAACTGGGCGGACAGGATCGATCCGGGGCCGCGGACCCGGCGTCACGCGGATTGGCCGGTCGCATCGGCGGAGACGAGTTCGTCATGTTATTGCCCGATGTGGCTGACGTTCTTCACATCGACCGTTTCGTGGGTCATCTGCAACGCGAACTGACGCAGCCGCACGATCTGGCGGGGCAGGCGGTGGTCTGTACGGCGAGCATCGGCATCGTGATGGTGCGCGGCGGAGAATACGAGAGGCCGGAGCAGATCATGCGCGACGCCGACATCGCCATGTACGAAGCCAAGGCGTCCGGGCGGTCGCGCAGCGCGTGGTTCGATCAACATATGCGAAATCGCATTCTGGAACGCGCTTCGCTGGAAAGCGATCTGCGGAAGGCGTTGGACGAGCGGTTGTTCCGCCTGCATTTCCAGCCGATTTTCTCGCTGGAAAGCGGGGAAGCGACGGGATTTGAAGCGGTGATTCGCTGGCCCGACGCGAATCGCGGGATGGTGCCGCCGCATCGCTTTTTGCCGATCGCGCAGGAAATGGGA
>JBAYVY010000331.1:0-3713 GCA_041674345.1 Phycisphaeraceae bacterium
CCACCAGATGATTGAACAACCCGAATTCGGGATAAATGAATATCCCGAAAAAAGTCACCCAAGCCGACTTGCGATTTTGGGGGTCCGTCAATGACTTTGTTTTCAGTGAAAACAAAGTCATCGACACCCGCATTTCATTCGGAAAATACCGGTGAAAATGCGAATTGGGCCGGGCGGAGAGCGCCGGCTGAAACGAGCCGGGCGGCTTCACGGGAGGCGGATTCGGCGTGCTTGTCCCGAACTCGGCTTAACACGAAGGGCGCGAAGAAGCACGAAGGAAGTATCGTATTTAACTTAAATACGATCCTCTCGACTTCGTGCTTCTTCGTGTCCTTCGTGCTTGTTTTCATGGGAAAACAGCGGGTGTGAACGAATTCAAACCCCGCGTGGCATGTCATGCACCCTTGGCCGGACCGGACGCCTGGAATGAATCACGCCCCGCGGCTGAACTGTAAGGCGGGCTGCCGAATGTGCTGCGCCAGCCGGGGTTGGGGCCGGTCGGATCGGTCGGCCAGCACACTGGCGGGGCTGAGACGTTTGCATCCGGCCCGCCAGCGGTTGTCCGACTGTTTTTCAAGCGAGACGATCTGACAGCGCATCGGTCCGCGATCGCATCGGCGGACGAGATTCACCGTCGAACCGATGTGCAACGGATGGCGATATTCGGTTTCAAACGCCAGTCCGCTGTACGAGATGTCCAGCAGCGAGCCGGGCCGGCGTGCGTGGGTTTCCACCTGCCAGGTCATCGGATCGTGCAGGCAGTGATAGCGGGCTTCGCGGCGACGATTGACGTACATGTTGGGCATGACACAACCTCCAGGTTGCTCGGCGAGAGGGGAATGGAACGATGGACGCCGATGGTCCGATGACGCACGGACCGCGGCGGGCTTGTCTGGTGCGAGTGACGATCCGCAAGGGCGGAGCCGCGGTCAGGCGGCGATCGCCGGGGGGGCGGCTGTCTTTCGGGATGTGATATTCGGGGGGGAAATGAAATGGGCGGCTTCCACGATTTCGGGGTCGAACATCTTGCCGCGCTCCTGTCGCAACTGGCCCAGCGCCTCGGCGAACGACATCGCCGGTCGATACGTCCGGCCGGCCAACATCGACGCCAGCGCATCGGCCACGCGCGTCACGCCCGCCATCGCGCGCCGCTCGGCGCCGCTTTCCGCCGCGTGCTCCGTGTTGCCGGTCAGTTCCTTCAACGCATCGGTCACCCCCGGCGACGCCCCCAGATGCCCGGCGACGATCGCGCTCCACCACGGCGTCTGCGACATGATCGCCCATTCCTCCACGTTCAAAGGCGACGCCTTGCCCAGCAACACCTCCGGCATCACGAACTTGCCGATGTCGTGCAACAGCCCCGCCCGCCGCGCTTCCAGCGTCCGTTCGCCGGGCCACTGCAATGTCCGTCCCAGTTGCCACGCCAGTTGTCCCGCCATCTGGCTGTGTTCCGTCAGATGGTTCCACTGCACAGGCCCCAGGCGGCCGCCTTCGCGGCGCAACAGTTCCATTCGCCGCTGCTCCACGTCCAGTCCCGCATCCCGCGTCACCCGGTCGGCCGCCGATATGACCCGCATCATCTCCTGTGTGCAGACGCGATCGCGCCCGCATTGCTTGGCCAGGTACAACATCTGGTCCGTCTGTTCCACCGCCTTTTCGTCGAACTCCCGCGAACTGACCATCGCCACGCCGATGCTCAGCGTCACCTTCAGCGGACGATCACCGTGCGTCATCTCCAACCGCCCCACCGCCGCCCGCAATCGCTCGGCCCATATCCACGCCTCGCACAAATCGCTGGCGTAACGCAACACCAGAAACTCGTCGCCGCCCCAGCGGAACGGCAGATCGGCCGGCTGACAGTGCCGGCGAATCTCCTTCGCCACCGCGCCGATCATCACATCCCCCGCCGCGTGACCCCGCGTATCGTTGACCTGTTTGAACTGATCGATGTCGATCAGATTCACCGCCAAATACTGCCGGCGATCCCCGGCCCACAAACGCTTTTCGCCGCACTGACGAAAATATCGCCGGTTGAAAAGCCCCGTCATCGCGTCGGTGTCCGCGACCCTGCGCAAAATGCGCTGACGCCGCTCGCCGCACCGCCGTTCGCTGGTCCGCCGGCGATGCGAAAGCACCGCCTGCGTCACCACCCGCCACAACACGCCCGGCGTCAGCGCCTCGTGCAACGGAATGAAATCCGCCACTCCGCCCCGGAAACACCGCACCGCCGCCGCCTGGTCCTCCCGGTGCGACACCACGATCACCGGACAGTTCAGCAGGTTCGGCGCCATCCTGCGGATCAGCGAAAACACGTCGTAGTCCGGCAGGGAATCGCTGACGATCACCGCGTCCACGCCGCATTGCCGCAACGTCCGCAATAAATGCTCGCCGTCGTTCTCAACGCAGATCAGCGGCGTCGGCTGACCGTCGGCCAGCATCAGCAGCAACCGGTCACGATGTTGGGAATCCGCCTCGGTCAAAATCAATCGCAGAGGTGCCATGATCGAACTCCCCAAATGGGTTCGACCCCCATTGCCCATCTATCTCTCGGTGTCCGGCCAAGCCGACTTGAGCGATATTCACAATTTTTGAATGATCGTTTCACACTGTATTTCCCGATATAAAAACACATCCAACTTGTCCGGTTTCCGCGGGTGCATGACACCCTGCGCGCGGGTTGGCAGCGGGTGGCGACCTGGTCTATCATATTCAACTTAAGAACCCCCCAATCCTCGAACCCCCGCAAGGATTTCACGTGAAATACTTCCGGGGGCGGGGGAGGACCGATTTCCAATGGCACAGTTGCGTGAACTCAAAGGCCGCATCAAGGCGGTCGGAAACATCAAACGCATCACCAAGACGATGCAGATGATCGCGACGGCCAAGTTCCAGGCCGCCGCCCGCCGCGCCACCGCCACCAAACCGTACACCCGCAAAGTGGCGGAACTGGTCGGCGAGCTGGTCGCGGCGGCGAGTGGTCAAACCTCCGGGGACGATGCTTCCGTGGGCGGGGGGTTCGATCATCCGTTGTTGCGTGCCCCTGACAAGAAGACCGGGCGGGAGTTGCTGCTGGTCATCACGTCCAATCGCGGGCTGTGCGGAGCGTACAACGCCAACGTGATTCGGGCGATCACCGCTCATCTGCGTGAACACCCGGATGTCGCGCCGGTGCTGCACGTGATCGGCAAAAAGGGGCTGGCGTACTTCCGATTCACCGGCAAGCCGGTGGAAAAGGCGCACACGCACCTGGGCGACAAGTCCACCTACACGGAGATCGAAGCACTGGCTGACGAGTTCATGCAGCGATTCATCGCCGGTGAGTTTGACGCGGTGCGTGTGGTGTCGATGCGGTTCATCTCCAACGCCCGTCAGTCGCCGCGCGTGCTGACCCTGCTGCCCATCAAACCCCCGGAAGTTCCGCCCCCGGAAGTTTCAGCCGCAAGCCGCAAGCCGCAAGCCGCGAACGTGCTTTACGAGTTCAGCCCCGAACCGAAGGAACTGCTGGCGCAGTTGTTGCCCATCGCGGTGAAAAGCCAGTTGTTCCAGGCGTTCAACGAGGCGATTGTCAGCGAACAGATCGGTCGCATGGTGGCCATGAAGGCGGCCACCGACAACGCCGACCAGATGGGCCGAAACCTCAAACGCTCGTTCAACCGCGCCCGCCAGGCGATGATTACCACGGAACTGACGGAAATCGTCAGCGGCGCGGCGGC
>JBAYVY010000332.1:0-3710 GCA_041674345.1 Phycisphaeraceae bacterium
CGGATCACTTCCTTGCGGTGTTCGATGAAGTAGTGAATCAGTTCCTTGAGCGTGAGCGTGCGCGGCTGGCGGTTGACCAGCGCGATGTTCATGATGCTGAACGTCGATTGCAACGCGGTGAACTGATACAACTGATTGAGCACGACCTGCGGGTCGGCTCCCTTTTTGCATTCGACGACCAGACGCATTCCGTCCCGGCCGGAGTAGTCGTTGACATCGGCGATGTCGGTGATGCGTTCGTTTTTCACGCAATCGACGATCTGTTCGATGATGGTGGTTTTGAGGACGTTGTAGGGAATTTCGGTGATGACGATGAGGGCTTTGGCCAGGGGCTTGCCGCGTTTGTCTTCGGATTCGACGGCGGTTTTGGCGCGGATGACGACGCGGCCGCGCCCGGTGCAGTAACCGCTGACGATGCCGCTGATGCCGCAGATGATGCCGCCGGTGGGGAAATCGGGGCCGGGCACGATGGCCATGAGCTGCTGGGGCGAGATGTCGGGGTTGTCGATCATCGCGCTGATGGCGTCGCAGATTTCGCCGAGGTTGTGGGGGGGCAATGACGTGGCCATGCCGACGGCGATGCCGACGCCGCCGTTGACCAGCAGGTTGGGGAACTTGCCGGGCAGGACGGTGGGTTCCTGTCGGGTGGCGTCGTAGTTGTCCTGGAAATCGACGGTGGAGAGTTTGAGGTCGTCGAGCATTTCGGTGGCGACGGCATGCAGTCGCGCTTCGGTATAACGCATGGCGGCGGGCGGGTCGCCGTCGATGGAGCCGAAGTTGCCCTGCGGATCGACCAGGGGACATCGCATGCGCCAATGCTGCGCCATGTTGACGAGGGTGGGATAGACGACGGATTCGCCGTGGGGGTGGTAGTTGCCGGAGGTGTCGCCGGCGATCTTGGCGCATTTGCGATGCTTGCTGCGCGGGCCGAGGTTCAGATCGTTCATCGCCACGAGGATGCGGCGTTGCGAGGGCTTGAGGCCGTCACGCACGTCGGGCAGCGCGCGGTCCATGATGGTGGACATCGCATAGGTGAGATACGAATCCTGCAACTCGCGGTCGATGGCGATATCGACGATGTTGCCCGCCATCGGGGGCGGCGGCGGAGAGTTCGCATCATCGGGCGCGGGGGTGTTTTGGGAAACTTCCGGGGGTTCGTCGGCCATGCGGGAGATGCTCGCAAATTGAGTTTGATTTCAGGAAGGCAATTGTACCGCAACCCCCGGAAATTGGCGAGTCGCAAGGCCCGAACACCGGCGCGATTTTCGCCTCGGGCGGATCGTCAATTGACGGCGGCGGTGTGATGGCATTTAATGGCCGACATGTCCAATTCAACCCAACCGAATGTCGTGCTGATCTGTGTGGACCAATGGCGGGGCGACGCGCTGGGAGCCGCCGGGCATCCGGTGGTCGATACGCCGTATCTCGATGACCTGGCTGGCCGGGGCGTGCGGTGCAGCCGGGCATATGCCGCGACGCCTTCGTGCGTTCCGGCTCGCGCCGCGCTCTACACCGGGCTGACCCAGCGAACCAATGGGCGCGTCGGCTACCGCGATGGCGTGGACTGGAACTATTCCTGCACCATCGCCGGCGAATTCGCGCGGGGCGGATACCAGACGCAGGCCGTCGGAAAACTGCACGTGCATCCGGCCCGCTCCATGATGGGCTTCCATCACGTCGATCTGCACGACGGGTATCTGCACTTTGAACGCAACCGCGCAAACCACGATCTGGAATCGACGGACGATTATCTGCCGTGGCTTCGTGAACGCGCCGGGCATGATGCGGATTACTTCGATCACGGTTTGAATTGCAACGCCTACACGCCGCGTCCGTGGGACAAGGATGAACGCCTGCATCCGACGAACTGGATCGTGCATCGCGGCGGCGATTTTCTGCGACGGCGCGACCCCCGCAAGCCGTTCTTTCTGTTCATGAGCTTTCATCGACCGCACCCGCCGCTCGATCCGCCGGCGTGGGCGTATCAGCAATATCTGGACATGGATTTGCCCGATCCGCCGGTGGGGGACTGGGCGGAGGAGGTGGCGGGGCCTCGCTGCAACCCGTTGAACCCGTCTCAGTCGCCGAAGGTCTGGCCGCGTGAAAAAGTCCGCCGCGCCATGGCGGGATACTACGGCCAACTGACCCACATCGACCATCAGATCAACCGTTTCATGGAAATGCTGATGGAACATCGCGTGCATGAAAACACCTATGTCTGCTTCGTGTCGGATCACGGCGACCTGCTGGGCGATCATCACCTGTTCGCCAAGGCGCTGCCCTACGAAGGTTCGGCGAATGTGCCGCTGTTGCTGTGCGGGCCGAAAAACAGCGGCATCCGCGGCGGCGGGGTGGTCGATCGCGTGATCGAACTGCGCGACATCATGCCCACACTGCTGGATTGCGCGGGGCTGCCGATTCCGCAAAGCGTCGAGGGCCGCAGTTTTCTGCCGCTGGCGCGGGGCGAATCGGTCGAATGGCGCAGCGCCCTGCACGGCGAACATCCCTGGTGGGAACAGAGCATTCAGTACGTGACCGACGACCGCTGGAAATACATCTGGTTTTCAGGCGACGGGCGCGAACAGTTGTTCGATCTGAAAAACGACCCGCGGGAACTGCACGACTGCGCCGGCGACGCGACATGTGCCGGGGAACTGGCGCGATTGCGGGGCGTGTTGATTGAATCGCTGACCGGCCGCGAAGAGGGGTTCGTGCAAAACGGGCGGCTGGTCACCGGCCGGCCCGCGGTTTCCGTGTTGTCGCATTTGCGCTCCGCATAGCGGCGATCATTCGGCTCGCACGACAGCCGGCGTTCTTCTTCAATGACAAAACCCCCGGCCCGCCCCTTCAGCGAGCAGGAAATGAAGGAGAAAATATCGTATTTAACTTAAATACGATATTTTCTCCTTCACGCCTTCTTCGCACCCGTCATATGTGTTCCCTGGGGAACGGCAGCCCGATCGATTCGGCACCCCCGCGTGGGCGCCCTTGTGCGATAGACAAGCAATACACGTGAGCCATACAAAGGTGACACAAAGGTGGCGCAGGGGTTGACAAAAGATCATATTTAAGTTAAATATAATCTTCATCATGACGCGACCTTTGCTTAGCGATGCGGATCGTGCGGATGTGTTTCGGGGAATGGCCCATCCACTGCGGCGGCAGATACTTTTGTTGCTCCTCGGCGGCGAACGCTCCGTCAGTGAACTGCTGGCGGCATTCAAAATCCCGATGCCGACACTCTCCCAACACTTGGCGGTCTTGCGCGAAACCGCCCTGGTCGCCCACCGCGTCCAGGGACGCCAGCGGCTGTATCGCCTGCGATTGAGTTCCCTCCGCCACATTCAGCGGTGGTTGCAACAGTTCGACCGCCCCCTTTGATCGCCAAGCGGTTCCGTACCCTCCCGCATCTCAACCAACGTCCCACCTCCCGCCGCGACCTCACCATTCAAACACGAATACCCTCCCTTGCCATTCCCTGCCTGCCATCCCCTCCCCCAGCAATCCATAGTCGGCATTCAGTGACTCCGAGAAGTATCGTATTTCTGCGAAGTATCGTATTTAAGTTAAATACGATCTTTCCATCTTTCGGAGCCTCTGATTTACCCCTTGTACTGCGGATGCGGAACAAAGAGGGGGCGCGTGGCGCGTTCTCACGGTCATTTCGCCATCGAGTTCGCCGAATCAACTCGCTGATTCGGCCGCCTCGC
>JBAYVY010000333.1:0-3706 GCA_041674345.1 Phycisphaeraceae bacterium
AAAAGGCAAACCAGCCAAAAACCACTAAATCCGGCGTTAAGTGGAGCGTCGAATAAATGGCAACGCTGAACATCAACGGGAAAAAGGTCAAGGTTGACGACAGTTTTTTGAAATTGTCGCCTGATGAACAGAACGCGACCGTTGAAGAAATCTCCAAATCGATGGCGCCTGAATCTCGGGGTGTCATTGACACGTTCACCGGCATGGACGGCGGCGAGCGCAAACAACTATGGCCAGAGCGGCTTGCCCGTGGCGTTGCCAGTTCACTCGCATCCGGTGCGACCCTCCCTGGCGATGTGGCTCAGGGGAAAACCAGCGTCCAACCCCAAAAGCCGGGCGAGTGGTCGGAAATTGACGAAGCCCGCCAGAATGCAATGGACGCCAAGGTCGGTGGCCGGGTGATGGACTTGGCCGCGTTCGGTACGCCTGTAAACCCGGCTGTCCGGGCAGGAGACAGGGCCATTCCTGGCATGGCCAGGTCCGTTGCAGAGAAGCCAGCCGTTGTCCCTACGACGAAGGAATTGGCAGAGGCGGGCGGAGCGGATATAAAGGCGGCTCGAGGGTCCGGTCTGGACGTTACCGCTTCTTCTGTTGCAGACTATAGCCGCAAGGTTCAGCAGGAGCTTTTCGACGGTGGCGTTCACCCGGTAGACGCTCCTGGAACGTTCACCAAACTGAAAGCCCTTGAGGATGCCCCTCCCGACGCGATATTCACGGCCAGCAACCTCCAGTCGCTTCGCGAATCCCTTCAAGCTACCGCCCAGAACTTCAACCCACAGGCCGCAAAAGACCAGTTGGCGGCCAGTCGAGCAATTAAGGCTATTGATCAATTCCTTCCGACGATTGCTGAGAAGGATGTTCTGGCTGGAAACCCTGCCCAAACCGCAGCACTCTTCGAACGAGGTCGAGGCGACTACGCCGCCGCGATGCGCTCCAACGACATCACGGGCAATCTTGACCGGGCCAGGACCGGCATCCTTGAACGTGCCGAGGGTCGAGCACAAGCCGCCAATTCCGGCCGGAATATGGACAACACCCTCCGGCAAAAAACAGAAGCAATCCTAGAAAAGCCGAAAGAGATTTCAGGTTACAGCGATGCAGAGATTGCTGCCCTTGAAGGCGTTGTCGATGGCGGCGCCGTTCGCAATACGTCGCGATACGTCGGCAACTTTCTGGGCGGTGGTGGCGGCATCGGCCAATCTGGCCTGGCTGCGGTTGGCGCTGGCTTTGGTGGGGCTGCGGGCGGCATTCCCGGCGCTCTGATCGGCGGCGCGGCGCCTGCGGTTGCCGGATCGGCAGCGAAGTCTCTCGCCAATGCGCTGGCGAAGAAAGACATGCGAGCGGTGGATGAACTGCTCCGCAAGCGCTCGCCGCTCTATGAAGAACGTCTAGCCAATCCTGAAACCTACGTCATCAGCCCCGAAAAGCGAGCAGCCATCGCGCGCTTGTTGATGATGGAACAGATGAACCAGCAGTAAATGTTAGACGACGTGCCCCCAATTCTTACGGGTGCATATGTAATACACCATGTTTTTGTGAAGACCGTACTGGGATGCAATGTCCTTTTGGAGCATGCCAGAAGCGCGAGCGGATCGAATAGCGCGGACGTCATCATCGGTTAGTTTTGCTGATCGGTTGCGCACCCCGCGATTATTGCGGCCCTTCGCCTTAGCGTCCCTGATGTTGTCGCCGCGCGTTCCTAAGAAGAGATGCTCGGGATTGCAGCACATCGGATTATCGCACTTGTGACAGACCATCTGCTCATCCGTGAGCGGCCCGCAGAATAGTTCATACGAAAGACGATGAGCGTAAAGGTGGCGGCCCTGTATGCGCAGACGGCCATAACCCTTCTCGTTTAGATACCCGGTCCATTCCCAACATCCGGTTTCGGTTTTGGAAATCTTCGAAAGCAAATGGCTTTTGGGGTTCTGAATGCGTGCTGGCATGACCAACATCCTACTCTAGGAGAGATGAATTGTCGCGAAACGGTAGTGGGGTATATACGAAAGTTAACACTTTCGTCGCCGGGAATCCTATCACGGCAGCCGGTCATAACCAAAATATGGATGACCTTGCCACGGAGATGACGAATTCCGTCGCAGCGGACGGTCAAACCTCCATGACAGGCCCTCTCAAGGCGTCCAGCGGCACGGTTTCCCTGCCTTCTCATACGTTCGCCTCAGACCCCGATACGGGGGCTTATCGTTCGGCATCCAATGAGTATTCCCTGGCGGCTGGCGGAACTCGGATTGTTGCGGTTACCTCGGCTGGGCTTGATGTCAAGACGGGAACTGTTTTGCTCGCAGGCGTTGCGGCGTTTCCGGTGCCAACTGCCCAGATAGGTGATGCGGCCGTAACACTGCAAAAACTATATCAACCGAGCGCAGTCTCTCTCTTGCTCGGTTCCAACTCCAACGCAGCTCTTACGATTACAGGTGCGGCAAGTAACGGCGGGCCGAATCTTATCCGGCTTACGGTGGCCAGCACAGCAACGTTTTCGACGGGCCAAAAGAAAATCGTCAACGGCGTTACCGGCACTACCGAGGCCAACGCACGTTGGACGATTACTGTTGTCGATGCCACGCACATCGATTTGCAGGGTTCAACATTCACGAACGCGTATGTCAGCGGCGGCACCATCGGCGGTGGCGTCGATGAGATAGTGGTCGGCTCCGGTCTGTCGATGTCCGGCGCCACGTTGTCCGCCAATCTTAATACAACGTCATTTTACGGCTATCTCTCAGGACTTGAGCTTTCCACGGCAGGAAGTTCGGCGACCTTTGGCGTTTCCGTTGGTTCGGCCAACGATGCTGACCAAACCGATATGATGGTTCTTGCTTCTGCTTATACCAAGACAACCAGCGCATGGACTGTCGGCACCGCTGCGGGCGCGCTTGATACCGGAACGATTGCCAATAACACCTGGTATCACGTCTACATCATCAAGCGACCAGATACCGGCGTTGTGGATATCCTCATTTCCACATCGGCCAGTTCTCCTACCATGCCAGGTTCGGGAGCCTACACGCTCAAGCGCCGCATCGGCTCGATCAGGACCAACGGTTCTGCGCAATGGGTGAAGTTCTTCCAGGACGGTGATGAATTTATTTGGGATGCCCCGTTTGCGGATCAAGTCAACGTCACATCCCTTGGCGCCAGCGCACTTTATACATTGACGGTTCCGACCGGCCCATCGGTCATCGCACACTTCATCAGCTATTATAATTCGAGTGCTATAGCATCTTATATCCTGCTTAGTTCGGGGGTTTCAGCGGCGCAAACGGTCAACTCGCCCACTGCGAACCGGGAGCAGGAAATTACTGTCGCCGGAAAGCCGGTGATTTCCCGTCAATCGATCCTGACGAACGGAAGTGCGCAGATACGAGCTACCGGCAACGGTGTTGGCTCTACAGATTGGTATGTCAACACGACAGGTTGGCGGGATCGGCGCGGGAAATAGAATTATTCGAAAATCGGAGAAATTCCATGGCATGGCGCCTTGCGAAGAGCATCAAGACGCTTCTCGACCAAGTAAATTCGGAAAACCAGCACCGTCGGAAGGATAGCGACGGCGGTATCGGGGATGCTGCGCACGCCTCGCGTGGAAGCGATCACAACCCTTATATCATCGTGAAGGGTCAGGGCGTGGTCCGGGCGTTCGACTTCACACACGCTCCGGAGACCGGCTTTGACGCCTACGCCTTCG
>JBAYVY010000334.1:0-3702 GCA_041674345.1 Phycisphaeraceae bacterium
CCCCCTGTATAGCGCCCCATCGGCCAACACGCAAGTTTTCGCCGGTTATCCACAGCTTTTCGAGCCGTTGCAAGCCAATCGTTCATCGCCCCGATGACGGATGGGGTTTTTCAGAGGCCCCTTTCCGCTTTTTTGTGTGGTCTTCGTGTTCGCTTTTTAGGGAAACGGGGCGCCAACGCATTCCGACAATGATGCACAGCGGCACGCCCCCTCATTCGGCGTCCCGCCCCCGGCGGTAGTCCCGCGGGCTTTGCCCGGTGTATCGCTTGAATCTGGAACTGAAATAGAAGGGGTTTTCGATGCCCACGCGATCGGCGACCTGTTGCACGTGCAGGTCGGTCAGCTCGAACAGTTGCTTGGCGCGTTCCATGCGCTGGCGATCCACGAATCGCAGCGGCGTCAGACCGACCTGTTCCTTGAACAGATGCGCCAGACGCGACGCGCTGAGGTTGGCGACGCGGGCGAGTTGGTCGAGCGACATCGGCTCGGCCAGATGATCGGTGATGTGATCCATCGCGCGTTGGATGCGATGATCGAGGGGCCGGCCGTGACTGCGCGGATTGGCCAGGTCCAGCCAGAGCAGCGACTGTTCGAGGGCGTTCATGGCGAACATTTCGCGTTGCCCGGCCATGCCGTGGCACCAGCGGTCGGTTTCCCGCATGGCGCGGATGACATGCTGATGCGTTGACGAGTCCAGCCGGAGGTGGCGCAATCCCGGTTCCTCTTTCATGCCCGGCCAGTTCAGCCACGCCAGCCAGTGCGGGCGCGGCACGAAGTGCGCCCAGATGAACTTCCACCGGCGCGCCGCGGGATCGGTGGCGTAGTCATGCGGCGTACCGGGGGCCAGCAGGGCGACATCGCCGGGCTCGACGATCAAGGCGCGGTCGTCGCCGTAGCCGATGCGGCCGCGACCGGCCTGCGTGACGAAGATCAGCCAGTCTTCCGTGCCGTTCGGGCGCCAGGTCGCATAGTCCGATCCCTCATTGAACTGCCCGGTCATCAGATGCCGCACCGCCGCGTGAATCGCAATGGTTCGTTTGGCCATAGCAGGATTATATAGGTTTTCGACCGTGCATTCGATGGCCAAACGCGCCGTGAAAGCCAATAATGAATCAGTCGTGTCGCCTCAATCCGACAAGATCGTTGATTTCTTTTCAAGGAAGCGTTCATCATGGTTCGTTCACACCCCCGTGCGTTGACGGCTGAACAGTTCGCGGATTTCCAGCGGGACGGATATATCATCGTCCGGGGACTGATCGGCCCGGTGGAAGCGGCGATGATCCGCGACGCCTTCATGGATCAGGCCAGGGACGGGCCGGTCGAGGGGCTGAGCGACACCAGCCGGCTGATGGGCGGCAATGATCCGCTGGCGCGATACCCGCGCATGATGCACCCGCATCTGCACGATGAGTTGCCGGTCGGCGAACTGGCGATGCGGTACATGCTGGACC
The DNA here is from genome assembly GCA_041674345.1 of Phycisphaeraceae bacterium. Taxonomy (GTDB): domain Bacteria; phylum Planctomycetota; class Phycisphaerae; order Phycisphaerales; family Zrk34; genus JBAYVY01. The sequence goes on from JBAYVY010000334.1 coordinate 1,452, forward strand.
CGCGGATTGAAAATGTGTTGTGGGACGTGCTGGGCGAAGAGCCGATCGCGGCGCAGACGATGTTCTACTTCAAGCCGCCGCAGGCGCGCGGACAGGATTTGCACCAGGACAATTTCTATCTGCGCATCAAGCCCGGCACGTGCATGGCGGCGTGGATCGCCATCGACGATGTGGATCAGGAAAACGGCGGGATGGTCGTCGTGCCCGGTTCGCACAAGCTGGACCTGGCCTGCCCGGAGAAGGCCGATCCGTCTCGCTTTTTCACCACGGAACACGTCGAGCCCCCGGAAGGAATGCGCACCGTACCGGCTGATATGAAGGCCGGTGACGTGCTGTTCTTCGGCGGGTCGGTGATTCACGGCTCGTATCCGAACACGAGCAAGGATCGCTTCCGTCGCGCATTGATCTGCCACTATGCCCCGGTCGGTTGCACGGAAGCGTCAAAGTTTTACAAGCTGTTCGACTTCGCCGGCCAGCGCGTCGGGCGAGCCGAAGCAGTCGGCGGCGGGCCGTGCGGCGAATTGCAGGAAGCGGTCAGCTCGCCGCATTGATGGATTTCCGATTGTCGATTTGAAAACGAACGTACCCGACCTCAATCGGCCATCGGAAATCGACGATCGGAAATTTTCGCCTTCACCCACGCCAGGTATTCGATGTTGCCTTTTCGCCCTTTGCCCGCACCGCCGAGGATGGGGGAGCGGATGTGGTTCATCACGGTCACGCCCATCGCGGGCAATTCGTTGAGTACGCGATGAAGGACGACTTCGGCGTCCGGCTCGGCCAGCACGCCGTGGGGGTCGGTTTTGTCGCCGGCTTCGTAGTGCGGCTTGATGAGCGTGATGATGTGGCGGGGGCGCCAGCGAAGGGCTGCGGGAATCGCGTATTGTTGCCGGGTCCATGCGAGGTCGATGACGGCGAGGTCGATGCGCTGCGCGGCTTGCGGGGTGCGGGTTGCGGGGTGCGGGTTGCGATCACGCATTCCGCAAGCCGCATCCCGCAAGCCGCAAGGATCGCAGTGCATCGCGTTGGTGCGTTCGTGGACGGACACGCGGGGGTCGTTGCGGAGTTTCCAGGCGAGCTGGCCGTAGCCGGTGTCGAGGGCGAAGACGTGTTGAGCGCCGCGTTGGAGCAGGCAATCGGTGAACCCGCCGACGTTGCAGCCGAGGTCGGCGCAGACGAAATCCGTCACGTCCAGGGCGAAGGCGTCGAGCGCGGCGGCGAGTTTGAGCCCGCCGCGGGAGACGAATGGGCACGGTTCGGTCATGCCGGTGGTATAACCGCAACGCCGGGCCGGCGTCCAATCGCCCCGCAAAATATCCGCCGCCGTTCATTGGCAAAGAACACGGTTTTCTTCGTGGGAAAAGGCCCGAACGATGACTTTGTTTTCAGTGAAAACAAAGTCATTATTGGGGGGGGGCAAATCGGTGGGTTGGATGGCCGTCGGCGTGGTTGTCGCGGCGAAACGTGATATGCTCATTTCATGCCCGACACGCTTCAGCACGCCCGGCGATATTCACGATTGATTGTGTACGGCGGGTCGTTTGATCCGCCGCACCGGGCGCATGTCGCGCTGCCGTTCGAGGCGGCGAAACAAGTCGGGGCCGATGGCGTGATGTATGTGCCCGCCGGTCAGCCGCCGCACAAGCAGGGTCGCGTGCTCACGCCGGCGCATCATCGGCTGAACATGCTGCGGCTGGCGCTGGGCGGGCGCGAGGATGCGATGATCTGCGCATGGGAAATGGACCGACCGACGGGTCAACCCAATTACACCGTTGATACACTCGAACATCTGCGGCGGAAATTGGGGGATGCGGTTGAAATGCGATTGTTGATCGGTGCGGACATGGCGTTGATATTCGATCAGTGGCGCCAGCCGGAGCGGATCGAGCGGTTGGCCGAGCCGCTGGTGATGTTGAGGCCGCCGGAGGATGCGGCGCGGCTGCTGGCGCATTTCCCCGCCGAATCGAGAGAGCGATGGCGGGATCGCATCGTGGTGACATCGCAATTGGACATTTCCAGCACGGAATTGCGTCATCGTCTGTCGCACGGATTGCCGCCTGATCCGCCGGACGCGCTGGAGCCGGGGGTGCTGGCGTATATCCGGGAACACGGACTTTATCGGAAGAGCGACTAGTGTTTTGTCATGTCTAATGTTTAGGATTGCCGATGAACCTGCTGTCCGGCGAGGGTCGCCGGGGAATCAGCAGGGAGGCACCGATGCGTAAGAAATATGTGGTTCGTTTGTCGCAAG
>JBAYVY010000335.1:0-3676 GCA_041674345.1 Phycisphaeraceae bacterium
AACATCTGCCCACTGGCGATGCGGAACAACAGCGAATAACCAATCTGACCGGCGGCTCCGGTGACGGCGACACGAATGGGGGCTTTCATCGACCAATGCTCCTTAAATGACGGTGCTGTCGGGGGGGACGGTGAGTATAGAGGATTGCGGCCAAAGTCGGAAGTGGGAAGGCGGAAGTGGGAAGTGGGGAAGTGGGAAATCGGAAGTCGGAAGTAAAGCCCCCCTCTGAACTTCCGACTTCCCACTTCCGACTTTCCCGTTGGTTGTATTTCCAATTTTCCCGATTTTTTTGCCCTGCCGGTGGACTTCGACAGATTTTTCACTAAAAATGTCAATATGGGCTTGATACTAGCGTGTTAAACTAGTAAAAATAGAACTTGTCACAGGGGATCAGACAAGCGATCAGGGATACCATTAAAAATCCGATAATCGAAAACTGGACTTCCCGCTCCCCTGTGGACGATAGATAACCTAGATCATCTTTCTCCCCTCCGCCCCGTTAGTGCGTCACTGTACTAGCGGGGTTTTTTCAATGGTCGATGTGCGATGTGCAATGTGCGATGTAAAGAGCCGCGCAATGCGTGTTTTGGAAAAGGTCACTCAAAGAACACCGGCAGCTCGGCCTGCTTCGGGTCCACACGATACACCACCGGAATCACCGTGCGTTGCACCCCCCGGCCCCGCAGCGTGACGTACACCTCCACTTGCCTGGGGTGATGATCCGCGAAATGCTTGAACAGCTCGCCCGTGTCGGCGATGAGAATCGTCTCCTGATCGGCGGCAATGTCAATCGCCACATTGCCCGTGACGTAAAACGTCCGCCGCATCAATTCCGCCAATCGTTCAGCCCGCCGGCTTCTGGGAAAACCGTAAGGGGACTCCATTGGCGCGGTGAAACAGGGAAGCAATAAGTTCCGGTTATCGTCAATGTCTTCCCGCGGGCGGGTCACAAAGTGAATCCGCCAGGCATCGTCGGTACCATGAAGATCGAACAATTCAAATTCGCCCGGCACTGTCACGCCGAAAACGCCGCCCTCAAACGCAGGCCATTGCTTCGGCAGCGGTCTTTGCTGAGTCGCTCTGGCATATGCCAACCCCGCGGTTTCGTCGAGTTCAACCGGTTCGCCCCACGTCCCCTCGTCCAGTGGAATCGCGATGGTAATTGAGTTCTTGTCGAACACAGCGGTCGCTGCGCGTATGCCCGGAGCGGATGCGCATCCTCCGCACCATGCCACAAACACCACCGATAAACCGCCGACGATTCGTCCGTAACCCAACATGATCGCCTCCCGGTTGGAGAACTCAGCCCAACGACACCGGCGGAAAACCGCCGCCTCTTACATCGAACATCGCACATTGAACATCGCACATTCTTCAGTGCGGCATCCCAAACTTGCGGCACATATCCACCACTTCGCCTCGCACCGCCCGCGCGACCGTTTCATCGCCGGCGCTGCGCCACACGCGATCGATCATCGCCGCGACGATTTTGATTTGCTCTTCCTTGAACCCGCGGGTCGTCAGCGCCGGCGTACCCAGACGCACGCCGCTGGTCACCATCGGACTGCGCGGATCGTGCGGCACGGTGTTCTTGTTGGTGATGATGCCCGCGTTCTCCAGCCACAACGCCGCGACCTTGCCGGTCATTTCGACCGTGCCGCTCTTGGCCGCTTCACTACGGGTCAGATCGACCAGCACCAAATGATTCTCCGTGCCGTTCGACGCCAGTTTCCAGCCCCTGCCGATCAGTTCATCGGCCAGCGCCTTCGCATTGGCGACGATCTGTTTGGCGTAAACCCTGAACTCCGGCTTCAGCGCCTCGCCGAAGCTCACCGCCTTGCCCGCGATCACGTGCATCAAAGGTCCGCCCTGCGTGCCGGGGAACACCGCCTTGTCGATCTTCTTGGCGATCTCTTCGTCATTGGTCAGCACCAATCCGCCGCGCGGTCCGCGCAGGGTTTTGTGCGTCGTGGTCGTGACGACATGTGCATGAGGGAACGGCGAGGGATGCGACCCGCCGGCCACCAGTCCGGCGATGTGCGCCATATCGACCAGCAAGATCGCGCCGACCCGGTCGGCGATCGCCCGGAAACGCGGAAAGTCGATGATGCGCGGATAAGCCGAGTAACCGGCGATGATGAGCTTGGGCTTGTTTTCAAGGGCGAGTTTTTCAATCGCGTCGTAATCCAAGTGGCCGAAGTCGGGGCGCGATTCATCGTACACCAGCGGGTAATGCACCGGCTTGAACCACTTGCCGCTGATGTTCACCTGCGAACCGTGCGTGAGGTGGCCGCCTTCGGAGAGAACAATGGACATGAAGGTGTCGCCGGGTTCCAGCAGCGCGAAGAACGCGGCGAGATTGGCGTTGGCGCCGCTGTGGGGTTGCACATTGGCGAACTTGCAACCGAACAGTTGCGTGGCGCGTTCGATGGCGACGCGCTCGACCTCATCGTAGAACGTGCAGCCGGAGTAGTAACGCTTGCCGGGGTAGCCCTCGCAGTATTTGTTGGTCAGGCACGAGCCGACCGCCGCGAGAACGGCGGGACTGGCGTGGTTTTCGCTGGCGATCATCTCCAGCGTGTTTTCCTGGCGCTGCTGCTCGGCGCTGATCCACTTCCAGACTTCGGGGTCGCGCTGGGCGATGACGTTGACGGCTTCCATCACGGCGGTGTCGCTGCTCATGTCGGTCCTCCCGCGAAATCGCGGCTGAAAGAAAGAACCCCATCGTAGCCCCATCCGCCCAACGGGGCAAAACGGACAAATGACGAATGACGAATCAAACTCCAAATTTCAATGCCCCAATGGCGGGCGGTGGGCGGTTCCCGTTTGAAATTTGAGATTTGGGATTTCATTCGGCATTCGGATTTCGTCATTCGTCATTTGACCTGACTATTTTTCGCCTCATGGGTGGAACCCAGCCGCGATCCTGCCCAACAATGAAATACCCCCTTCAAAGGAGCAACATATGTCCACCGCCACACCCGATCGTTTGCGCCCCCATCCGACGCAGCGTTTCGCGCCCCCGACCGACCTGTTCGACCTCCGGTGGGCCGCCGATCAACTGGAAAAAGAACAAGGTTCCGGCCAGCACGGCCACAAACAGATCACGTTGTTCAAACACGGACCGGCCACCGTCGCGCTCTACGCCTTCGATGCCGGTTCACGCCTCGACCATCACGTCGTGGACGGCCCGGTCATCCTCCACGCCCTGACCGGCAAACTCCGCGTCCAGGCCGAGCGGCAAATCCACCGGCTCGAAGAAGGCATGATGCTGCGTCTGGCGCCCGGCGTGCCGCACGATGTCACCGCGCAAACCGACGGCCGCATGCTCATGATCACTTGCGTCGAAGGCCCGCTGTCGCATACGTGAACCCGCCCCCGGAAGTTTTGTTCCGAGCATTCGATACAATGTCTGGATTCCCTTGTGAGATTCCGCCATGAAAACAAGGACAGACAGGTTGCGCCACCAATCCGGCAAAACGCTGTCGATTCGCCAATACCCCGCCTTCGGCATGTGGGGCAAACGTCGCGAAATGAAGAATGTCACGCGTTAGGAGCCGCGAAAGAATAACTTGATAAATTACGATCTTGGTCGAATGGTGTAATTCCACTCGCCGTGAAAGTCGTCCGGTGTGCAGTGGATGGCCGCCGGTTCCTTGTCACTGACCTTTCGACC
>JBAYVY010000336.1:0-3662 GCA_041674345.1 Phycisphaeraceae bacterium
ACCCCGCCCACCCCAGCATCACCCCCGCCCCCGTCAGCCAGTGCAACACCAAATACAACCCCGGCAGATCAAACCACCGGAGCAACCACGCCACCCCCTGATAAAAATAACTCGGATACTCCCCCAGCGTCCGCTCCACCATCACGTCCCGCCCGTACAACCCCGCATCATGCAACTTCCGCACAAACGCGATCTGGATCGACTGATTGCCCACCCCCAACTGATACCCCGCCCACAACATCTGTCCCAACGCCAAAAATAAACTCCCAACCCCCGGAAGTAAAATCCCCGGAGACAAAACTCTCCGAAACAAACCGCCCCCCGCCCGCGTCTTATCCAGCAGCAAAGACTTTCCCCCAAGCCCCAGGATGCCGCGTCCTCGCGGCTTCCTGGGGATTCCGGGGACCGTTTCCGCTTCTTCACCCCGTTCCGTTGTATAATCGTCCTGTTCCTGGTTCAGCATCCGACCGCCCTTATATCCCGTCGCACCTTCATGGTCCACTACTCCAGAAAACCCGCGATCCTCATCCTCGCCCTCGCCGCCGTCGCCGGCTACGCCATCCTCACCCGCGCTTCCTCCGCCTCCCCCGACACCAATGACGCTCCCGCCTTGGCCGATCTTCAAATTTTAATCGCCCAGTCCGACGCGGGGCCTGACCTCTGGCGTCAATACGCGCACCGTCTCCAGCAACTCAAGCAATACCCCCACGCCGCCCAGGCCTACCAGCGCGTTCTCCAGTTCGATCCCTACGACCGGCCCGCCAAGCTCCAGTGCGCCTCCGTTCTCGCACTCGCCGGCAACCCCGATGAACTGGCCTCCTTCATGAAACAAGTCATCTCGCTCGACCCCAAGCTCGCCGCCGATATCTTCACCCGCCCCGAACTTCAAACCTACCTCACCCAACCCGCCTTCCTCGCCCTCAACACCGAAGCCCGCGTCCAGTCGATGGACTGAGTTCATTGGGTGATTGGGTGAAGTTCGATGGGGTGATTGGGTGAAGTAATTCCCGTCCCACGGCACGCCGCCAATCGGGCTTGCCTCAACGCCTTCACTTCACCCCTTCACCCAATTACCCCGTCACCCAATGAAAAACGCCGCGCTTCTCAGCGCGGCGTCGTTGTTGATGCGATCAACACTCAGCGATCAATAACGGTTGCCGCGGCCACCGCCGCCGCCGCCGTATCCGCCCCGACCGCCGCCGCCGCCGCTGCGCGGACGCTCTTCACGCGGCTTGGCTTCGTTGACGGTCAGCGAGCGACCGCCCTGATCCTTGCCGTTCAGACCCTCGATCGCGGCATTCGCTTCGTCGTCGCTGCTCATCTCGACGAACCCGAAGCCCTTGCTGCGGCCGGTGGCGCGGTCCATGATGACCTCGGCGCTGGTGACTGTCCCGAACTCGCTGAGCATCCCGCTCAGATCGTCGTTCGTGACCGTGTACGGAAGATTCCCGACATACAATTTCTTGCCCATGTGCATCTCCTGCTTAAGGGCGCTGCGACCCAGTTCACTTTCGGGGTCGTTCTCGAAAGAGGCCTACGTTCCGGCCTGAGAATGGTAACTGGCGATCGAGAAGGTCGCAGACGTTCAACGAAACACACGGGTGCGTGCCGCTCTTTCACAGACTTACCGACACACATGCTACCACCCCCCATTCCAAATAGCCAGCCGCCCCACAAAGCCGCCACCACCGGTCTGCCCCTTATACACAACTCATGTCGGATGCAGCAGGCGGATGCCGTCGGCGTAGGCGTGGACCTTTTGCCGGCCGTGCCGGAGGGTTTGCCAACCGGGGCGACCGTCGTGTTTACGGGCCAGCCAGCCGCCTTGTCGGGCCAGGGTGTGCAGGAACTGGCGAGGCGTCAACGTCGTCGGGTCATCGACTTTCGCCAGACGGGCAACAACCTGTAACACCAACGGATCGCTGACCACCTGTTGAAGTTTCGCCGGATTGTCGGCCTGTTCATCTTCACCGAGGTCTCGCAGTTGCAGCAGCCGCACGGCGATCACCGCGCTGATCGCCGCCGGTCGGCGGAAGGCATCGACGTCGCGCGGTGGCGAACTTTTCAGACGGCAGTCAGTCTTCTGGGCGCGGCGCCATTCTTCGATGCGCCAGCGTTGGCGGTGGCATTCAACAATGAACAACGCCTCTTGCAGATTCGTCACCGGCAATTCATGCGCCGTCGAAAGTTCCGTGCTGTCCTGTACGCACAGCACCACCGGCTCGCCGGCGCCCCCGGAACACATCGCCCGCGTCTGTCGCACGTGACCCCCGATCAACGCCCCCGGCTCCACTCGGTCGTTGTTCAGCAAACGATAAGCCCCCAGCGTCGCCGACCAGTTCCCGCATCGACGGGGCAACGGCCTTTGCGGATCGTCCGCCATCGTCCGCGCCACCGCGACGGCTCTTTTTTAAACGCCCGTCGGGCATCTTGATCCGCCCAAACTGTCGCTCAACCCACGCCGCCGCACTATCCACAGCCATGGCATCGCCGACCATGATGACCTCCTTGTCGTCATAGGGAAAACGGGGGAATCTCCTTCGCTGTGCGCAGCAGCCGTCCGACCCTTCATCGGCTGATTGGCATTCGCAACATCAGCCCCACAAAGTTGTGCATAAGGGGCAGACCACCGGTCGCGGCCTCGGATGACGGCGCTCGCATGTTTGTTTGACCATTTCACATCTTCCCCGCGACCAGCGGTCGCGGCTTTGTGTAGATGATCTCCGCTTGGCAGAATCCCCATCGTCTTCTACCATGTAATACCCCCGACCGTTTTTCCCACCCAGGATTTGAAATTCATGCCTCCCACCACCCCCGCCCAACGCGCCAACGCCCGCCCCCGAACCGGCCCCCGGCCCCGCAAAAAATCGTCCGGCGGAATCGGGCCGCTCTTCTACATCATGGGCGCGATCGTCCTCGCCGTCATCGTCACCGCCGTCATCGTCACCAGCGGACAGGCACCGCCCGTCACCACATCCACACGTACCCAACCCGGCCCGCCCGAATACAAATCCGTCAAGGTCAATACCAAGTGGCCCCAAGCCACCCCCTGGCACGGCCTGGAAGTCGGCATCTCCCGCGCCCAGGTGCTTTCCATGTTCGGCAAACCCAACATCGAAGAAGTCAACTTCGCCCTCGGCCACGAACGCCTTGAGTTCCACGACGACCCCACCCGTGCCGGTATCTTCGGCGGCACCGGCGGCACCATGCTCACCGTCTTCATCGACAACGAAACCCAAAAAGTCCTCTTCTTCATCCCCCCCGGCGGCAAAGTCCAAACCATCCGCTGATTCACCCCAACTTCCGCAGGCCGGGGTCCGGGGGACGCAGTCCGGGGGCGCTTCGCGCACCCTCAACCACGGCACGCCAACAATCGGGCTTGCCTCCACGCCTTCTTTTACTTCCGGGTTTTACTTCCGGGGGTTTCGGGGGCGGGGGTTCTTCGCCGGAAGTATTCGTTTGCCCATCCGGTCCAGCGTTTGTGAATGGTCCATCGGATCAATGTGCAGATTGATGACCGACAAGCTCGACCTGTTGTCCGTCGCCTGTTGCAACGCGACTTCCAGTTCGCCCTCGGTGAACACTTCGCATCCCCAGCCCGCGCCCAATACCTGAGGCCAGAGGTGATAGCCCCAGTTGTGAATGTCGTTGTAAGGTCCGTC
>JBAYVY010000337.1:0-3653 GCA_041674345.1 Phycisphaeraceae bacterium
TGGCGCTGGCGATGCAGGTGCAGCAGTCGTTGCTGCCGGAGATTCCGCCGGTGGTGGAGGGATTGGACATCGCCGGCGCGAGCAAGTATTGCGATGAGACGGGCGGGGATTACTTTGATTTCATCGAATTGAATGAATTGCGCAAGGGGCGGTTGGGCGTGGCGATCGGGGACGTGGCGGGGCACGGGGTATCGGCGGCGCTGTTGATGGCGACGGCGCGGGCGCTGTTGCGCAGTCGCATCACGATGCCCGGTTCGCTGGCGGAGGTGTTCGGCGATGTGAACCGGCACTTGTGCGAGGGACAGTTCAGCGGACGATTCATGACGCTGTTTTACCTGATGATCGACACGACCGGCAGGCGGCTGAGCTGGATCAGCGCGGGGCACGACCCGGCGATGCTGTACGACCCGGCGAGCGATGCGTTCACGGAATTGAAAGGAACGGATGTGCCGCTGGGTTTGGACGGGGCGTGGCAGTTCAGGGAATGCGAAGGCGGAAGCTGGCGGGAGGGACAGGTGCTGGTGATGGGCACGGACGGGATTTGGGAGTGCCGGGACCGCGGACGGGAGATGTTCGGCAAGGTGAGATTGCAGGAGATCGTGCGGGCGAACGCGGGAAAGGCGGCGAAGGAAATCGCCGGCGCGATCACACAGGCGGTGCAGGAACATCGCGGCGGCGCGGCGCAGCAGGATGATATCACGCTGGTGGTGATTCGCTGGACCCCCCGGAAGTAAATGAGGATCGCTAACCCGCAAGCGGCCCCCGGAAAAACGTACCCGGAAAAACGTACAATGACGGTTTTATGAGGTGCAACATGGCGGACGACATGAACGTGACGGTGATCGCGGCCGATACGCAGATCAAGGGCGAAATGACCTTCGAGCGGTCGTGCAAACTCATGGGCCGATTCGAGGGCACGATCACCGCCAAGGGGCAACTGCACGTGGCCGAGGGCGCGACATGCAAGGCGCAGGTCGAGGCGGCGACCGTGATCGTCGATGGACTGGTCGAAGGAAACATCGCCGCGAAAGAACAGATTCAACTCAACGCCAAGGCGCGGATCAACGGGGACATCACCGCGGGGAAACTGGTCATGGCCGAGGGCGCGTGCGTCAACGGACATGTATCCGTGGGCGGCGAACCGATCCGCGCGGAAGCCGGCAGACCCGTCGTCGTGCCGGCGGCCCAGGTGACGCCCCCGCCGGCCCCTGTGTCTCCCGCAACTTCGTCGATGCGCGGCCCCGTCGGACCACGGCGAATCGGTTAGAGTCGCTTCACTTCAATTGTCGCGGCCATGGTGTGCGATTGGGCGGCGGTTCCGGGGGCCGGAGGCAATGTGACGGCGTTTTCACCGGCGTTGAGGGTTTCGATGCAGATCATGCCCGGCCACTCGTCATCGCCGAAGTCGGGCATCGCCTTCGACTTGTTGACCCAGGGGTTCCACACGACCGTCGAACGCGAGCCGGTTTTGCGAATCGTGATCGCGCGATGACCCGCCGGGTCGTTCAACACGCACGCGCTTTCGGTGTGGATGTAAAGCCGATCCGTTTCGCCGGTGATCGTGATCGGCTGATCGCCCCGCGTCTTCAAGCCCGTCGGATCGAGCCGGTCGTGATACATCGCCCCGGCCAGTCCCGTGACGCTGACCTGTCTGACATCGCTGACGGCGAAATAAGTGTGCAACACCTCGGCGAAATGGATCGGTTGATCGCCGGTGTTGTCGATGCGCAGTTCCAATTGCAGCGTGGGGCCGAACGTCACGCGCATCATCGCGGCGAAATCATGAGGCCACATCGCCCGCGTCGCATCATCGGCGTACAACGTCATTGTCACGGTGATCGCGCCGTCGGCGTTGCGTGTCACATCGGCGAGCGTCCAGTTTTTCAGACGTGCGAAGCCATGCGCCGGCGCTGACGCATCGCCCGCCTTCGGGCCGAACCACGGAAAGCAGATCGGCACGCCGCCGCGGATCGGTTTGCCGGTTTCGTACCAGCTTTTGCCGCTCATCCACAACACCGGCTCGTGCCCCGCCGGTCGCCACGCGGTCACATGCGCGCCGTGCAAATACATCCGCCCGCTCGCCGCCGGCGTGTCGATGACCAGCACGTCCAATCCGTGCGAATCGCGTTGAAGCTGTACGCCTTGGGGAAGGTGGTTTGACATATGCGAACCAGTGTACGGCGAAGTCGCCGTCGTGCCCAATGCTTTTTCGCGTGAGTTCGGGATAAGCGGATCGCTGCGTGTCGGAACCGGGGACAGGCCGGGACAGGCCGGGGGCGGGGGAAATCGCGCCACCGGGCATCCGCGCATTTTCCCCGGTGTTTCCCGTATAAAACAGCGGCGATGATAACTCTATTTTCGTCGAAAACAGAGTTATCATCGCAGTCAAAAAACGTGAGGCGGCGGCGGATTTTGCGTGGGGGTTATGCGTGGCGGCCGCTCCCACGTCATAGGGCGATCATCACTCGCTACTCGCTACTCGCTACTCACTATCGAATACACCCATCAGGCCAGATGTCGCCGATACCACTCCACCGTCGCGGCCAGGCCCGTGTCGAAATCGACCAGCGGTTGGTAGCCCAGCGTGGAGCGTGCTTTGGTGATGTCGGCTTTGGAATGCAGAATCTCACCGGCGCGCCCCGGCTGATGCACCGCCGCGATGTCCGTGCGGTTCAGCAACTTCGCCATCGCGGCGCACAATTCGTTGACGCTGATGCCGTGCCCGCAGGCGACGTTGAGCGCTTCGCCTTTCAGTGCTCCCGGAAAGCGGGCGGCCAGCAGATTGGCATGGACGGCGTTATGCACGAAGGTGAAATCACGCGACTGTTCGCCCGAACCGAATATCACCGGCGGCTGACGACGCAGCATCGCTTTGGCGAACGCGGCGATCACCGCGGCGTAGGCGCTGTTGGGGTTTTGACGCGGGCCGAAAATGTTGAAGTATCGCAGCACCACCGTGTCCATGCCGAAGCTGTAAGCCCACGACCGCATCGCGCCTTCGCAGAAAAGTTTCGTCGCGGCGTAGGGACTCAGCGGCATGGGCGGCTGCGATTCAACTTTCGCCGCCTCCCCGCCGATGTCGCCGTAGTAATTCGATGAGCCGGAAAAGATGACCCGTTGCACACCCGCGGCTTTGGCGGCTTGCAGCAGTTGATACGTGCCCATCACGTTGGCGGTCATGTAACGCTCCGGCTCGGCGACCGAACGCGGCACCGACCCCAGCCCCGCCAGGTGAAACACATACCGGCAACCGGCGACGGCTTGCGTGACGGCTTTTTCATCGGCGATGGAACCGGTGATTCGCGTCACCGACTCATCGAAGCCGTCGAGGTTGGCCCATGATCCGCCGGACAGATCGTCGATGGCGACGACCTGTGCGCCCAGCGAAACGAGGGCTTCGGTGATGTGTGAGCCGATGAATCCCGCGGCCCCCGTGACCAGCACGCGGGCGTCGCGGAAATGATCGGGATGATGTTGAGTCCAGTTCATGTTCATGGGACATCGCGCAGACCATGCGGGCTGACCCCCGGAAGCCCGCACGCCGGAATACAAAGGGGTTCCAAGTTCCGGTTCAGAGGCGTACAATGTAACAGGTTCGCCGCTTCACAGGGAGTAACGTCATGTCGGTATTCACTTCGCATCGCTCTTCAACA
>JBAYVY010000338.1:0-3651 GCA_041674345.1 Phycisphaeraceae bacterium
CGTCCCTGACGCGGCTGAGCATCCCCAGCCGGTCCCGTTCCTTGAGATTCATTCGAAGTGTCTCCATATGGGGACACTTCTACCTGAGTCCGATGGGGACATTTCTATCTGAGTTCCTACACGTGCAAGGCGCCAAGTTGAAACCAACGGCAAACTCTGCTTCAATGGACGATTCGCAGGAGCCAACCGATGACAGACGCGACTCAGCAAACGCAGACCGGACAAGCCCCCGGACAGACCCCCGAACCGACGAACCTGCCGGACCACCCGGCGATGGCTCGCATCAAGGCCACCTTCGCCGGGCGCGGGTTGAAGGTCGGCGCTTACCGGGGCATGACCACCGTCATCGCCCCCAAAGACCTGCTGCACGATCTGCTGAAGTTCCTGCGAGACGACGGCGAGTGCCGGTACGATTTCCTTTCCGATGTCTTCGGACTGGACTACCTGGGCTATCCGAAAGCGGAACACCGCTTCGGCGTGGTTTACAACCTCGTCAGCACGACATCGCACAATCGTCTGTTCGTGAAGGTGCTGCTCGATCCGTCGGTCGATACCAGCGGCATCGAAGCGGACCCCGCGCTGCACCTGCCCAGCGCGTGCGACCTCTGGCCCGGCGCGGAATGGATGGAACGCGAAGTGTTCGACATGTTCGGCATCCGTTTCGACGACCACCCCGATCTTCGCCGCATCCTCACATGGGAAGAGTTCCCCGCCCATCCGCTGCGCAAGGATTACCCGTTGCGAGGCCGGGGCGAACGCGACGATTACCTGGTCATCAACCGCGAATCGGCGTGATTCATTCAATACGAGACCGTGAGTGTATTCTATGAAACCGTGGCAGAAGCGATGGAGAGATAAACGCGGCGACGTTGCAGTTCCGTGCATTGTAAGTGGCCGTTGGCTCGAATTTTCACAAGGTGGATCTGTCAACATCGGTGCCGGTGAGGCGATTACGCTTGCTGTGATGACGGAATCGGCCGAAGGCAAACCCCGCAAGCTGTGCGAGTTGATTGTCACCCGTGAAGAGCTACTTCACGTCCTCAATCTAATTGAGAAACCGATGTCGTGATGGTGTAGTTTAATCAACGACTCCGTTGATCGGCACGGAAGCGAACAGAATCAAGCAACAGGCAACGGTTTGAGGGATGCTTTTGCTTCTGTGATCGGCCTCTTCACGGATTCGCCGGTCGCGGTTATGCTGGTGACATGACAGGACGACAGTTCTATGACTGGCAAACCGCCGGTGGGGCCGATGATGTGATGCGGCTGGTGGACGCACTGGAACGTGCCGAGTTGTCGTGGTGCGCGATCGGGGGTGTGGCGGTGAACCACTGGGCCGCCGAGCCGATGGTCACACGGGATGTCGATCTGGTCGTGGCGGTGGATCAGGTGGACCGCGCGATCGCCGTTCTTTCGGAGGCGGGGTTCACCGCCGAGCGTCATGAGTGGTCCATTAACTTCAAAGGCAAATCGCAGGTCAGCGTTCAATTGAGCACCGAGGCGTTCTATCTTGACTTTCCGTCGAGGTCGGTGCCCGCGGATGTGCATGGCATCCTGATGCGCGTGGCGTCTTTGCGGGACACGTTTGCCGGCAAGGTTCTGGCCTGGTCGGACCCTCATCGCCGATCCAGCAAACGCATCAAGGATTTGGGCGACATCGCCCGGCTCATCGAGGTCCATCCCGATCTGCGCGGGCTGGTTCCCGATCAACTTCGTGAAGCCCTGGCCGCGGCGTCGTGAACCATTGCTTGCCGAACCGTCGCCTCATCCCGCCTTCCGGGGGCGGGGGCCGGGGTTGCCGCAGCAGTTTTTGAACTTCAGACCCGAACCGCAGGGGCACGGATCGTTGCGGCCCGCCCGGGTGTCCGCCGGCACGGGCATGCGCCGGCCGATTTGTGAATCGGTCGCGGCTTGCGCTTCGACGTTGATTCGCACCGGCGGGGGTTGCCGGCCGCGCCGCAAGTAACCGGCCAGCCATTCGAGGCGTTCGAGGCAGTGGTCGTAGAAGTGAATGTAGCCGTCGCAGAGAACGGTATGTTCGACGCGATCGCCGCCGTGGGGGCGGTGTTCGGGGCATCCGCCGTGGCAGAGCGCGAAGTATTTGCAGTCGCGGCACTTTTGCGGAAGCCGCAATTTCCGGGCGGAAAAATGCGATAAACACGTCGCATCGGCACGGACAAACCATGCGCGGTCGAGCGTGTCGTCCGCGAGCGCGGCTGCGGGACTTGTGGGGGAACTTCCGGGGGAACTTCCGGGGGCGGCATATCGGCGTTCGACATCGGCGGGATCGTGAATGTCGCGGCCCTCATGCGCGCTGTTGGGCGCGTAGCCGGAGCCGTGAATCGTCAGGCCGATGGGTTCGTCGCCGTCGGGCATGACGGGATTGCGCCATTGCGGATCGCCGATGCGGGACAGTTGCCAGCGGCGTTCGACGAAGTGGTCGCATCCGAACACGTCGCCGTTGTGTTCGATGGTGACTTGCCCGTGGCATGAGCCGTCGAGGATGCACAGGGGCATCTGTCCGAGCACCAGTTGGTTGAGCACGGAATCGAACAGCCGTTCGCTGACGCGCTGGCGGTAGCGATCGAACCAGAGGTCGAACACGCGGGTCATAAAGACGCCGAACTTGAGGGGGTCGGGGCAGTGGGGGGCCAGTTGATTTTCACCGGGTTTTTGCGGGTCGGGTTGAAACACCACTTCGGGAATGAACTGGATCCAGCGTGAGCCGAGTTTGAGGAGGTGGTTGAAGACTTCATCGGGGTGGTCGATGTTGGCCGCGTTGAGGACGCAGAGAATGTTGTATTCGACATCGTGTTGTTGGAGCAGGCGCAGGCCGCGCATGACCAGATCGTGCGAACCGCCGCCGGAATTGGTGACACGGTATTTGTCATGGAATGATCGCGGTCCATCGACGCTGATGCCGACGAGGAACTGGTGTTTGCGGAGGAAGCGGCACCAGTCGTCGGTCAGCAGCGTGCCGTTGGTTTGAAGGGCGTTCCCCACGCGCTGGCCGGGGCGTTTGTATTTTTCCTGGAAGGCGATGGCCTGCTCGAAAAACTTCAGACCGGCCAGCGTCGGTTCGCCGCCCTGCCAGCAGATCGTCACCTCGTCGGCCGCCCCCGGAAGATAACCGGCATACACCGATTCCAGCACATCCAGCGCCATGCGATGCTCGTGCCCGTCGTAAACGCTTTTGGTCGGCAGGTAATAGCAGTAGCGGCAATCAAGATTGCACAGCGCCCCGACGGGTTTAATCATCAGCGTGACGCTGGACGGTTCGAGTACGTTCAGTTGCGGCATCCGTCACAGCGTAGGAACCCCCACCGCCCCTAGCAAGTTTCATTGGGACCGCACACTGTTTCCGGCGATCAGCGACCGGCTTATCCCGAGCTCGGGTTTGGAGGTATTGCCGTATCGCCAGAACGCGGGCGGTGGGTTGCTTGGCGGGTTGGGCGTCTTTCGGGGAGGAAAACTGCTCGTCGTCGTCGGACAGGAAAGCGGGACAGACAAGAAAAGAAACTATGAAAGCCGGGTCTCCCGGCGGGGGTGTTGCCGATGAGTTCCTTCTTCTTGGTGTCCACGGAGATGACCGGCTGCCGCTTGCGTTGAAACGCCAGGACCGTTCGGTTGATGTGCCGGAACTGCGCATCC
>JBAYVY010000339.1:0-3638 GCA_041674345.1 Phycisphaeraceae bacterium
CCCGTCCGTAAGCCCGTGTCGAAGCATGATGAATCCTTTCATCTGGAGTGATGAATACATTCATCGGTCCACCAAGGGGTTTTCCGACAGGGCCTAGCTTCCGGGGGTGGGTTGGCAGGAGCCGTTGCCGCAGTCGAAGGTGACGGGAACCATGCAGATGAAGACCAGCGGATCGGTGGTTGAGGGATTTTTGAATTGATGCTGTTCGTTGGCGGGCATGAAGATCACGTCGCCGGGCTTGACTTCGCGGAGGGTTTCGCCGGCCCGGACGATGGCTTTGCCGGCGAGGATCATCACTTCATGTTCGTAGTTGTGCCGATGCGGGGGCGTGTGTCCGCCGGGCGCGACGGTGAAGTGTCGCATGGCGAATGTGGGGGCGCCGTGGTCACGGCCGACGAGCAGGCGGAAGTTGACGCCTGCCGCGCCGTCCAACTGCATGGGTTGCGGTTCGATCTGTGCGGGGTTGATGATTCGCATGGATTTATTTTAACCTGAATGATTCAAGATTCACCACGGAGAACACGGAAAATACAGATGTTGTGAAAAAACCGGAATGTTGCGGTGTGCGGAGGAGAATCGAACTGAAAATTCAGTGTCACTATTTTACTTGTTTCAATCTCCGTGTTCTCAGTGATCTCCGTGGTGAATGATGCGGGTTACCGCGGTTATTTTGTTTGCGCCATCGCGGACAGGGCTTTTTGGAACTCGGCGGCGGCGAGGAGGGCGTAGGCGGTGGCGGCGGTGGGTTGGCGGTTGTCGTAGCAACTGTTGCGGACGGCCCCGACGGCGCGTTTGCGGTTTTGCACGTAGTAGGCGGATTGCTGCGTCATGGTCAGTTGGGCGCAGAAGCGCAGGCCGAGCGAGACGTTGACGATCCATGCGGGGCGGTCGTCATCGTTGATGAAGTTTTTGACCGGGAGAGCGCCGGCGAGCGCGATCAGGGGGCCGGCGGAAAGCCATGTGGGTTCGTCGATGAGTTGGCCGGGCGTGCGGAAACCGCCGATGACCCCGGAAGTTGACGATGACGCTTGCGGATCGTCGGGTTGGATTTGTTGTTGCCAGAGGGATTGGCAGGCGGATTGGGCCAGGAGCAGGCCGGGCGTGGGTTCGCCGAGTTGGGCCAGTTCGTATTCGGCGAGCGCGGCCCAGGGTATGAGGGCGTCGGTGCGACGTTTGACCGCATCGGCCCAGAGCAGCGACAGCGAGGCCTTGGCGGTTTGGAGATAGCGCGGCTCGCGCGTCTGATCGTACATGCGGACCAGCGCCAGCGCGGCGGCGGCCTGGACCGGCGGCGTGGCGAACGTCGATTGGATATTCGGCGTTCCGCGAAACCCCTTGTCGGGGGTGAACGACGCCATGAGCCACGAGGCCAGGCGGTCGCGTTGCGATTTGAAGCTGGAATTGCCGGGACATTCGAGCAGGGCCAGCAGGGTCATGGCGGAGTCCTGCGTGGTGGGGATGAGGGTCGGCGCGGCTTGTGTGACGGCGGTGGATGCGCCGAGGTCGATGAGCAGGCGGGTCAGGCCGCGCTGCGCGGCGTCGGCCGCGGCGCGGGCGCGCTGCGGATCGGCCTGGGGCGAGCGGTTGTACGCGGCCAGCGCGTAACAGGCGAGGGCGGCGTCAGCGGGGGGGGCTTGCGCCGGATCGCATTGGTTGAGCGACGGTTCGTAGGTGCCGACGAATCGACCTTCGTCATCAAGACGACCGATGAGTTGATCGGCCCATTGGCCGGACCAGTCTGCGATGGCTTGCATGTCCAGGGCGCGGGGGGGCAGGACGACCTGGCCCCGGTGGAGGGACAGGGGCGGGTCGGCGGCGCGGATGCGGACGATCTGCACGACATCGAAGCGGTAGAGTCGCGGGCCTTGGGGGGTGCCGATCGTGGGGAACCGCGTGGGGTTCATGTTCAGCCCGGCGAGCAGACGATTGAGCTGCGCCTGGAGGGAAAGATTGGCGGCGAGGGATTGGCCGGGGAACTGCATCGTCCACCCCCGGAAGTTGCCGGCGGCGGGACCGTTGACATCGCGCAGTGCCAGCCCGTGCGCGTCGAGCGTGATGCGCGCGGGCAGGTCGGCCAGTGAATCGAGGGCGATGCGTTGGGGGACTTTGGCGATCTGGAGATCGAGTTGAAGCAGAGGGGCGAGGGCTGCGAGATTTTTCGGCATCGCCCCGGTCTGCCGGTTGGCGGCCAGTTGAGTGATGTTGGACTGCGCATCATCGAACGCGGCTTGCACGGCGCGACGGGCCAGAGCCATGATGTCGGTCGGTTGCGGATCGGCCAGGGGGCTGAGCGGATCATCGAGGAACGCGGAACCGAAGCCGATGGTCAGGCCCTGGAAGCGAAGGGTGACGGCCAGGCCGCTGACATCGGACGCGCGGATGGCCAGGGGCTGATCGGGCACGGCGGCACGGGCGACCCAATTTTCAATGACGACATAGGCCTGCGTGGCCAGGTCGGCATCAAGGGGTTGGGCGGGGGTTGAGGAATTGCGGATTGCGGATTGCGGATTGCTGTTGGCTGTTGGCTGTTGGCTGTTGGCTATTCGCTCATCGCTTCCGGGGGCGGCGGCGGTACCGACCAGCGAGGACATGACCAGCACGCACCACGCGGCGATGCGGGCGATGTTGCGTGAACGCAACATCCCGCAGTGCCGGTCGCGGCGGACGAGGGGGAAGCAGGACAGGGCGACGGATCGCAAATACTTGTCGGGCATATGGTTGGGTCCATCGTGGCGGCGAACGGCGGCCAGTGGCACGGCGGTTGATTCTACTTACGACAGATCAGGAGTGCTTACCGCCATGTTGAATCAAATCGCCAATCTGTTGGATATCGAGAACGGATACAACCGCCGCCGAATCATCGTGCTGACCGTGCTGATGTTTCTGGCGATGTGCTGAGGATACCGGAGAAAGTCGGAAGGCGGAAGTGGGAAGTGGGAGGAAAGTGGGAAGGCGGAAGTGGGAAGTGGGAAGTGGGAGGAAAGTGGGAAGGCGGAAGTGGGAAGTGGGAAGTAAAGACCCGTGTATAAAATTCTTCCGACTTCCGACTTCCGACTTCCGACTTCCGACTTCCGACTTTCCCCCCGACTTCCGACTTTCGCATGACGCAATCGCCCGGAGGATGGGAATGACGTGACAACCCCGGTTGGAAAGCCGGGGTTGTTTTTGGGGAAACACGCGCGGCCTGACATCCACTTCGCAATGATTTATGTGCAATCATGTCCGGCAAGGGCTTTTGCTGTACCATACATATTTGCAGGAAATGACTCAAACTGGGCATCAAGCATCGTTTTGTCAGTTCAGGAGGATGTTCCTATCAACTTTCTGACGCGCGCACATGAAGCGGGGCATGTGCTTTTAAATACGCTTTCGCATGATGGAACAACCCAAAGGGTGATGCCCCTGGGTGGATGGCGATTTACCGATCAAGAACATCAACGTGCAAGAGATACGACAAATAATCCGAGTACTGTACTACTGCATGAGGAATGAGGCGGTTCATGAAAAACATATCTATGCTAGTGTTTTGTCATGTCTAATGTTTAGGATTGCCGATGAACCTGCTGTCCGGCGAGGGTCGCCGGGGAATCAGCAGGGAGGCACCGATGCGTAAGAAATATGTGGTTCGTTTGTCGCAA
>JBAYVY010000340.1:0-3635 GCA_041674345.1 Phycisphaeraceae bacterium
CACGGGTGATCGCCGTTTTTGAGCCAAAAACGAATGTTTGTCGAAAAATGGTCGAACATTGGCTCATCTTACCGCCGTTTTTGAAGCAGAATCGAGGCTTTTTGACCCCGTGAACGGTTACGTATTTTGTTAATGGATCATTAAGGTCCGACCGTCGCTCATGTCGATAAAAAAGGCGCCGCCATGACCAAATCCACATTGGACCCAGCAGGCCGGCGGATCATCGTTGCGACGATGATTTTGTCCGCGTGGCTGGCCGCTTGGCAACCGGTCGGCGCGTTGGAAACCGATCAGTTCACCGTGCCCCCGCAACCGCTGGCCGACATCGGCCCACAGGTGGCGGAAAAGTTGCACGACACCCTCGCGACGATCATCCGCCAACTCAACGCCGAACTCGACCAACTGACATCGCAACTGGCATCGGCCGTCCACCCCGACACGCGCAGCCGCATCCAACAGCAAATCGACCAGCGGCTGAGCGGTCGCCTGATCGCCGATCGACTTTACAACGCGACGGGCATCGGTGTTCCCGAAACACAACTGGAACTTTGGATCCGTCGCAACGATTTCCACTCGTCGCAACCGGCGGTGTTCGAGGTCGCATGCGCCGACAGCGTGACCGGCATCTGCATTCAGCGCCCGCTCATCATGATCGGCCTGGCGCCGACGATCAACATGTTCGGCTGCTACTTCGGCACGGATAAAATCGGCCACTTCTTCCAGCAGGGCTACGAGAATTATGAACTCGACCTCAAGGGCCGGTCGCAGGGTTTGAATGAAGCCGACCGCCTCAAACAAATCGTCGTCAAGGGCGGGGAACTGGAAAAGGGCGTGTTCGGCTTGTTCCTGTCGGGCATCTATTCCAACGCCGATCTCGCGGCGGATTACGCCGGTTACAAGTTCTACCTCAATCTCTGCGAGCCGGTGAAAATCGGCTCGACAATCCACCCGCCCCTGTTCGTGCTGGTCAATCAACGGTGGACGTTCAACCCCCAAGCCGCCGATCCGCTGACCAAGCCGTTCATTTCCGATCATTTCAATGAAGCGCTCAATCCCTGCGAATACGAGCCGTCGTTCCAATCCAGCGTGCGGGCGGCCGTCACACAACGCGCCCCCGCCACGCTGACGTTTTATCACACCACCGCCCAGCGTGAACTGGGCCGGCTTGAACAACTGGCCACGTGGCACGGCGAAAATTACGGACACAGCGGTTTCGACCATCTGATGACACTGCCCGGCGTCATGGGGTTTCCAATGAAAGTCGGCACATTGATCGTCACCGAACGCCCCGTTTCCTCCGCCCAAATGCCGTCGCCCGACAATAAGAGTAGTCGATAGTCGATAGTCGGAAGTCGGAAGTCGGAAGTCGGAAGTCGGAAAAATTGTATAGGCGGCTCTTTACTTCCGCCTTCCCACTTCCGCCTCCTGTCTCCTCTTAAAAGGTCCGAAAACCCGCCCGCCAAACCCGCCCCGCCCAATATCCGATATATCACCATATGGGGTCGTGGTCTGCCAATACA
This sequence comes from Phycisphaeraceae bacterium, assembly GCA_041674345.1. Taxonomy (GTDB): domain Bacteria; phylum Planctomycetota; class Phycisphaerae; order Phycisphaerales; family Zrk34; genus JBAYVY01. The sequence continues at coordinate 1,521 of JBAYVY010000340.1, forward strand.
AACGGATCACACCGAGCCGCGTTAATCCCCGTTGGAGCGCAAGGCCATTCGTTTGCCGACTGACATGCCGATGGTTGTTCAGCGTGTGATCCGCCAGACGCGCATCGCGCACGACGATCCCGCGCGGCTGCTCGGTTCGACGAGTTGGCAACCCGACGGCCCTCCCGTCGATCAACTGTTCGTCCTGCCCGGCGATCCGTGCGATCCCGCCGATGTCTTCCCCCGATTGCGATGGGGCGGCCAGGTCGTCATCCTTTCATGCGATCCATGTCAACTCCACGAACTGTCCCACGCCTATCAGGGACGCAGCGGGTTCGCCCTCGAAATCGGCCCACGCACCATTCACACCGGCCCGCTCGGCGGATGCCTCCCGTTCCTTCGCAAAACCTGGCGTTACATCGTCGCACGCAAAGTCGCCCTCATCCCGCCCGGCAAGGCGTCCGAACGCTTCACCTTCGCCGTCGAACTCATCAAGCCGCCAAGCATCGGCCACTATGCCGTCCTCAAACGCGTCCCGACCTACGGCAGCATCATGGTCCGCCTCCAGAAACGCTTCCCCCAAACGCCCCACGCCAATCTCGCCAAACGCGCACGCAAACTCGTCGATCGCGTCTTCCCCCTGTTCCTCACTCGTGAAGCCGCTTTCCTCCGACTCCTCCAGCGCGATCTGCCCGAACATCTCCGCGACCGCGTCCCCCAAGTGCTCGGCGTCCAGCGCGGCCCCGACGGATTGGTCCACAAACTCTGCATGACCTGGCTCCGTCTCGCCACCCAACCCATCCCTCAACTTCAATTCGCACTTCAACTCGCGCAATTCGTCCAGGCGCTGCACGATCAGGTCAAACTCGTCCACCTCGATCTCCGCATGGACAACATCATCATCACCCGCGAGGGCGTCGGACTCATCGACTTCGGCTCCGCCGTCCGAATGGATGAAGACCTCGCCGACAGCCCCCTGCTCCTGACCCTTTTCGGCGAACTGATGAGCACCAGCCACATCCAGCGACTGCTCGGTCGCATGACCTCCGAAGGCACCGTCACCAGCCAAGTGCTCGTCAAGGGCCATCACAAGGTCGATCGCGCCGCCGACCTGTTCCATCTGTCGATGCTCATGGCGCAACCCACCGGCCACCCCGATCTTTCCCCGCTGATCGCCTTCGACGCCGAATCCCTCCTCGCCCGACGCATCAGCGCCCTGTCCGATCACGTGCTGAGGCCGACCATCCCCGACCGCCCCGACCACACCAACGCCGCCGATATCGTCCGCGGCCTCCAACTCATCGCCGCCGAACATGACCCCACATCTCCTCCAAGCGAAAAGTAGAATGTCCCCCATCCCGAATGCCCCGCCCACCCCATCCCCGTTTCCGCGTCCGGGTCAAAAGTGGAATGTCCTTTTATCCTCCGCCATTCATCACTGACGCCATTCCCGTCTTCTTTTCACGGTGAATCTGACGAGGTCCGCGCGTCCACTTCGAGCGGAATCTTTACAGGTTGCTGATTACGTAGCTCGTCAATCATTTGCTTCAGATTCGCGGTCATCACACGATCTTTGTAGAGCATCGGGTCGGAAGCAAGTGGAGGTAATGAAACGTCGCTTGTCACAGCTTTCGCATATTGTGCCTGATCTACCTTATTGCCATGCACATAAAACTTGATTTGCTCCAAATTACCTGATTCATCATATTCAACAATTTGCCCATGGGGTCGTCCGTGATTATCGCTAAACGCCACACCACGTAATTTACCGTTCTTATGAAAGACAACCGATTCACCATATTCAAAACCTTTTGCATAGCTAACCCGCTGTAGTAATTGCCCATTAGAATAAAGTTTGACCGAAACCCCATGCCGCTCATTGCGGGAGTACGAAATCTGTTCATGCAGACGCCCGTTCACGTAAGCAAGAAAGCGAAGCAAGAAAGCGGGACAGAGCAAGAAAGCGGGACAGGTACGGTTTTGCGGGAATGTGTGGAAAAGAAAGCGGGACAGGTACGAACGCCATCAACTTAAGGAACGATGATTCATAAGTCCGCGCTGCGGCGCGCGTTACACGCGCTGGCGCGAAGCAAGGCCTCCTGCGATGATGAAGTTGGTTACACACCACCTTCACAG
>JBAYVY010000341.1:0-3626 GCA_041674345.1 Phycisphaeraceae bacterium
CGCCCCCGCCCCCGCCCCCGGAATCCCCGGAATCCCCGGAATCCCCGGCAGTTCCCATCCCCCGTTTAGCGGGTGACGCGCAGCGTCCCCCATCCGAACCCGCCCTCGCCCCGACACACGATCAGCAACAACATCAGCCGACTGAACAAAACGGCGAAACGCCGCCCAAGCGCCGGCGTCGCCGGGGCGGGCGTCGTCATCGCCGCCGCCGCGAAAATGCCGAACGCGCCGCCGCGGTCGCCCAAGCCGTTGCCGCTGCGCCCCAAGCCGAGGCAGAGCGCAGCGCCGCCTCGGGTTCTTCCTCCCACGATCAGCCGCAGGATGACTGAACATGCACCACGCATCGCCTTCCCGTCCGGCCCCGAAGAAAGTCATTCTGCTCGGCTCCACCGGCAGCATCGGCGTCAATACGCTGGACGTGCTGCGCCATCTCAATGCGAATGTCCCCAACTTCCGGGGGCGGGGGCAGGTGGTTGGTCTGGCCGCCGGTTCCAATGCCGATCTGGTCGCACAACAGGCCAGCGCGTTTGACGTGCATCATGTCGCCATCGCCGACCCGAAAGCCGCCGAACAATTCCGCAAGATGCGTCCCCACATCCGACTTTTTCCGGGGGCCGGGGGCTGCGAACAACTGGTCGAATCGCTTGATGCCGATGTGTTGGTCGGCGCGGTCGTCGGGGCCGCCGGTCTGCCCGCCACGCTCATCGCCATCCGTAAAGGCATGGACATCGCCCTGGCCAACAAGGAAACCCTCGTCGCCGCCGGCGAACTGGTCATCCCGCTGGTGGCCAAACACCGCGTCAACCTCCTGCCCATCGACTCCGAGCACTCCGCCATCTTCCAGTGTCTTCAGGGACGAAGGGACGAAGGGACGAAGGGACGAAGTGAAAAAGCCCCGGACGAGCTTGCTTCTACGCCTTCCCCCACTTCGTCCCTCCGTCCCTCCGTCCCTTCGTCCCTCGGAATCAAACGCATCGTCCTCACCGCCTCCGGCGGACCTTTTCGCCGCGCCAGCAAAGATCAGATCGCCAACGCCACCGTCGCCGAGGCGCTCAAGCATCCGACATGGAACATGGGCCGCAAAATCACCATCGACTCCGCCACGATGATGAACAAGGCCCTGGAAATCATCGAGGCGCACTGGTTGTTCGGCCTGCGCGCCGACCAGATCGACGTCATCATCCACCCGCAATCCATCGCCCACAGTTTCGTCGAGTTCGAGGACAACTCGGTTCTCGCGCAGCTCGGTTCGCCCGACATGCGCACGCCGATCCAGTACGCCCTCACCTGGCCCGACCGCGCCCCCGGCATCTCGACTCCGATGGATTGGTCGAAGCTGCGCCAGTTGGATTTTGAAGCGCCGGATCACGACCGTTTCCCCGCGTTGAAACTGGCGTACCACGTCATCAACGCCGGCGGAACCAGCGGCGCGATTCTCAACGCCGCCAACGAGGAAGCCGTCGCCGCCTTTTTGTCCGAACAAATCCGCTTCGGCCGCATCACCGAACTCGTCGCCGAAGCATTGAACGCCATCGACCCCCAACCCGTCGAAGACTTACAAACCATTTTGACCGCCGACGCCGCGGCGCGACAGTATGTGCGCCAACATCTGTAATCCCCCTCGGCCCGCCCGCTTCAGCGGGCGGGGAGTCGGAACGCATATTGATTCCATTCACAATCAAATCAACAACGTACCCCTCGCGACGCCCCGCCCGCTGAAGCGGGGCGGGCCGGGGGATGGGCGAACTCGCGCTTGGCTTCCTCATCGCTCATCGCTTCCGCTCTGGCTGCGTTCACCCGCCGGCCATCCGTTTGTTCAAATCGCGTTTGACTTTGCGCATCATCGCCGGGGTGGGTTGGAACGATCCGGCGATGTGTTTGCCGCCCCAGATCACCAGTTCCTTCAGCACCGGCAGCAGATCGGCCCCGGCCCGCGTCAGGTGATATTCGTGCCGCGGGGGATGATCCTGATATTTTCGTGAAACGATCAACCCCTGTTTTTCCAGCCGCTGGAGACGATCGGTCAGAATATTACTCGCGATCCGCTCCGGCGACTCGGCGAACTGGTTGTACCGTTGCTTGCCGAAAAGAATCATGTCACGCAACACCAGCAGCGTCCACTTGTCTCCCAGCAGGTCCAGCGAACAGGCGACCGGGCAGGGCGAACGAGGGGCGGGCTTGCGACGGGGTGTTTCGCGGCGGGGCATTTTTTCATTGTACGCAAAATTAACTGAACTTTTGCAAAGGTCGAAAAGATGTTTCACCACAGAGCGCCACAGAGAACCACAGAGAGAGAAAGATTGAGCCACGGATAAACACGGATGAACGCGGATAGCTTCATTTTAAAAATCTCACCTGTATTAATCTGTGTTCATCTGCGGCTCTTTTTCTCTGTGGTTCTCTGTGGCACTCTGTGGTTCAATCGAATTTCGCAAAAGTCCAGAATTAACTTGCTTTGTGCAAGTGACCGGGGTATGGTACGCCAGTTACTTGCAAAGTGCATGTGACAATCTCGCGGCCTCAATCGGGAGCACGGACATGACGACGGTGATGCGGACGATGGCGGCCGAACTGGAACACGAATCACAGGCGACGCGCAAACTGCTGGAGCGCATTCCGGCCGACAAGGGCGACTGGACGCCGCACCCCCGCGCCATGCCGCTGGGGCAGTTGGCGATGCACATTGCGACGATGCCGGGCGGGATCGCCAAGATGGTGCTGGGCGACGGCGTGGACTTCGCGGCCAATCCGCCGCATCCCCCGGCATTCGAGTCACATTCGCAGATAATGAACTCGTTCGGTCCATCGCTGGCCGAGGGGCTGGCCGTGCTGCGCGGGATCAGCGATCAGCGGGCGATGCAGCCGTTCCGTATCACGCATGGGGCGAAGGTGCTGATGGAGATGCCGCGGGCCGGCATCGTGCGGTACATCCTGCTCAATCACCTGTACCACCATCGCGGGCAACTGAGCACGTATCTTCGCATCCTTGACGTGAAACTGCCGTCGGTCTATGGTCCCAGCGCCGACGAAAACCCGTTCGCCAATGCGTAAGACCCGGCCATCGGAATGGCCGGCTGATAAAGGAGGGGGTTGCGATGCCAGCGAAATTCAACGGTTTTCCGCGTGAAACGATGAAGTTTCTGCGCGAACTGGCGGCGAACAACAATCGCGCGTGGTTCATGGAGAACAAGCCGCGCTATGAGCAACATGTCGTCGAACCGGCGATGGCGTTCATCGAGGCGATGGAGCCGGGGCTGGCGTCGGTCAGCAAGCGGTTCATGGCGCTGACCGGGCGCAGCGGCGGCTCGCTGATGCGTGTGTATCGTGACACGCGGTTCGGCGGGGACAAGACGCCGTACAAGACCAACATCGGCATCCAGTTCCGCCACGAACTGGGCAAGGACGTTCACGCCCCCGGATTTTATTTCCATGTTTCACCGGGGGTGCCGGGGGCGCCGGGGGCGCCGGACGAACCGGGGGACGGATGTTTTCTGGGCGCGGGGTTGTGGCGGGTGCATGACACCCTACGCGGCTTGTCGGAGTGGTGAGCCGCACAACCAGTAGTGGTTCCAGCGGTCGTCGTTGCTGAGCCACAGCGAGCGCAGGGCGAGGATCGGTTCGACGCC
>JBAYVY010000342.1:0-3603 GCA_041674345.1 Phycisphaeraceae bacterium
CACCGCCGTGGTGCTTTTGCGCAACAGGTCATAACTGAACACGCTGCCGGGCTTCAGTTCCATCGCCTGAAGGATCATGTCCTGGTTGAACACGCCCTCGCCTTCCAGGTCGAAGCGGATGTTGCGCACGGTGTATTGAGGCCCCTCGTCGATCAGAAACACCACCACCGCCGATTCCTGATCGTCGGAAATGTCGATACGCCGGCCGATCCGCGCGTCCAGATATCCGCGCTGCTGATAAAAGTCGCGCAGGTGGGCCGCGTCCTGATCCAACTGTTCTTCGCTGAGTTTGCCTTTTTCAAAAATCGGGAAATAGGCCGAGGTCTCGATCTTGCTTTTCAATTCCTTGTCGCTGAACAGCGCGTTGCCCTCGAACCGCACGCCGCGCACCTTGACGCGCGGCCCTTCGCGGATGCGGAAGATCAACACGTTCGATTCCTTCAACGTGTCGCCGTCCACCGAGACGTCCGCCAGGAAATACCCCGCGTCGCGGTACAGTTTGCGAATCTGATCCTTGGCGCGTTCGATCAGAAAGTCATCTTTCGGATCGCCGCCCCGCAGCAGCACCAGGTCCATCAGTTCCTGATCGGTCTTGGCCTTGTTGCCCACCACCTGCACGTCCGCGAGGATCGGCTGCTCGGAAATGACATAAGTCAGAATGATGCCCCCGTCGGCGTTCTGTTTCACGTCGGCCTGGACGCTGGAAAAGCGACCCAGGCGGGTGATGTTCTGAATGTCTTTCGCCGCCGCGTCGGGGCTGTACGCATCCCCGGCTTTGATGCGCACCTGGTTCAGCACCAACTGCGGATCGACCTGCTTCAGCCCCGTGACGCGCACCTCCGCCACGGGCCGGCCGGTCACGTCCACGCCCTGGGCCGCCGCCGGGGGCGCCAGCGGCGCAAGCGACAGGGCGATGCACAATGCGACGATCCATGTCCCCAAGGTTGCAACACGCCTCACGCTCTTGCTCCGGGCCGTGGCCAAAATCGGTGACAGGCGATCCCAAAACCCCGGCTGCGTCCGTCGCAACCGGGCCTGACAGAAGTCCGGCTAGTGTAGTCCGACATCGACGGTTCAACAAGCCGGATCGGGGCCGGATCGGGGCAATGACGAATGCTAAATGACGAATGACGAATGAAATCCCAATGACCGATGACGAATGCCCCAAACTTCCCGCGGCACCGGTTTCGTCATTGGTCATTTGAACATTGGTCATTCATTCGTCATTCGGGCTTCGTCATTCGTCATTTCCCCGCCCACTGCTCCCTCACCAACCCCGCCACGTCCGCGCCGCATCGCATCCAGGTTGACATGACGCATCTCCTTTTCGGGTTTCGGATTTCGGGTTTGATTCGAGTTTCGCGCTTCGAGTTTCGGGTTTGCTCACTTCCCCGTCATCGCCCGGCGTTTGCGGAACTTGCCCAGGCCCCCGTCATTGTGATTCAATAGTGTCGTATAGCAACGGCTGATGAATCCTTGTCTCCGCAACCGTTCCTTTGCGAATCTCATTCATGCCGGTTGTGCGGGCTGCCGCGCACACTTCCCCCCAACTGAGAAAATACTCCTCGTAGTAGCGAATGGGATATTGTCCAAGCTGTTCTAATTCATCGCGGGAGGGGAGATGTCCCAGCCGAACCGCGACTCGTCGGACTTCCAGTTGCAGGGTTTTCTTGGAAACTTCGTATTTGGACCCACCGATGCGTTGAACCCGGCTGTTTTTTGCCTTGGGTACATTCTTTACCTTCTCGAAAGGATCGCCACCCTCTTGCAGAAATTGGTGACGCGATTGCGCCAATTGGTGATATTTTTCGGAAAGTTCAATGCCGATGTATCGCCGCTCCATGAATGCGGAACACAGGGTCGTGGTTCCCGCACCATTGAATGGGTCCAAAACAATTTCGTCGCGGTATGTGAACAGCGCGATGAGTCTTCGCATGAGCGCGGGAGGAAGCTGGCAGGGATGATCGACGCGGCGAGAATTATGTTTAAGCCGATGAATGTCCCACCAAAGGTCCGTAATCGGTTGGCGATCGGGTTCACGCATCTTCCGCCGCATCGCCACGCAGGATTGGCGGATGCAATAATTTTCCCGGAGTGATAAAAGATCACCGTGTTCCGATGGGAGCCGGGGGGCTTGCGCCAAACCCGGCAACGGTCGGGGAATCCCTTTTGAAAAACAGACAATCGCATAATGTGCCGGCATAATCATGCGAACGGGTAAACTCAAACCTTCCCATGCGATCCAACTCTGAAACGACAATCTCCGCTTCATATGTATGAAGTGCCGAACGGCGAGAATCGGAATGTTCAGAACGGCACATGTACAACCCGGACGCAATACGCGAGCAAGCTCATCCAGCCAATCATTGCACCATTTCAAATACTGCCGGGCATCAATGGCGTCATCCCACGAATCGTATCGCTTGGCGAGATTGTAAGGCGGGTCCGCGAAGCAAAAATCCACCGAATTTTCCGGGAGTTCCCGCAGCTTGGTCAGCGAATCTCCGTTGATGAGTTGCGAATCCAGGCCGGTTCCACTGCGAAAAGTACCTGAAACTCCCGGTTCATTCTCACCCGGTTTGGGCTTGAGTTCGCCGCTGCCGGTAAGGTCCAATACCATTAAATCGCCATAGCCGTCCAGTCCAAACAAATCGGCCAGGCGCGTCGCAACGTCCGTGGGTTCCTTTCCGGGGACATAGCTGATATCCCGCCAGATATCCGAAACAAGCGTGCCGTATTCGTGGTAGGTATGCTTTTTCCCGCCGTAGTCTTTGGTCGTTTTGTCACAGACGGGGCAAAAGGTGTAGGCAATCCGCGTTTTTGTGTGTCGTAGCGATGCGCGATACTTCGTGAAAACGAGTAAAGCCGCATGATGCTCGGGAAGTTGCCGCGAGTCACGAACTATCGGGGTATCGAGTTTCAGGGCCACCCACAACTGAAATTGCATCGGGTCAACCAGACAAGACAGCGTTTCCGCCGCATCCTGCGGCGAGGTCAGAATCGCCACCACCGATTCATCAGGAAGTTTCTCCGCAAAACAACGCAAAGCCGTAAACCATGCCTCGGATCGCTCGGCATCGGCGATTGTGCGTTCAAAAGGCAATACGAACAGCCACGCGCTCGCGCTGCCCGGTTCCATATTCGGTAAATCGGCGACACTCGACACGCAGCGTGTCCGTATCTTTAACCGCTTCGCATTTTCACTTTGATGAGCCATGTCTGACTTTATTTCAATCTCCGCAGAAAACCCGCCAAATCGTCCAATTCCTTGTCATCAAATGAAACCGTACAATCGCTGTGATCGCAAATCGCGGCGAGCGCGGATCGACGTTGAAAGTTACCCGCCCCGTCTGTCACATATGCAATACGATGCCCCGCCGCGTGCAAAAGCTGTTGGCGTGCCGCCGCCTGTCCGGCTTTTCGTTCAATCGTGCTGTTCGTGGTGACTTGAAAACTCACTTCAATCGCGCAACACCGCCCCGTAACCGTTCACGGGTGATCGCCGTTTTTGAGCCAAAAACGAATGTTTGTCGAAAAATGGTCGAACATTGGCTCATCTTACCGCCGTTTTTGAAGCAGAATCGAGGCTTTTTGACCCCGTGA
>JBAYVY010000343.1:0-3568 GCA_041674345.1 Phycisphaeraceae bacterium
CGCTACGGCTGCGGGCTGCGCCCTTGCCTCCGCTGCGCCGGTCCCGGCGAACCACAACACGGGACACTTCTACTGAGTCCAAACAGGGGACATTTCTACTTGAGTTGCGACAGTCGAACCGGGTGAGTTTCGGGTTTCGAGTTTGGGGTTTCGAGTCAGCCGCGGTTCCTTTTCCCGAAACTCGAAACTCGAAACCCGAAACTATTTATACGGTACGCTCAGCCGCACCAGCACCATCGCTTTGCCCGAATCCTCGTCCGTCACCCGCGCGATCTCCCGAGGCGACCAATCGATCAGTTCCTTCAAAACCGATCCCGCGCCGCCACCGGCAATTCCGTCACGTTTCGTTGCCGCGCCATCGATTGCAATTACGCCACGTTCTCGCAATACGGAATGATGCGGTTGGCCGCGTACCCCGCCAAATCCGCATGGGTGCCCAGCCCCGCCGGCAGCCGGTCGGCGGGCGTCCGTTCCGCCACCTGCCGGGCGAAATCCATCGAGGCGAATCGCTGGTCCGACCATAAATATCCCCCCGCGCCGTCCGCAACACATACACCTCATGCGCGTCCGGCGGAAGCACACTCATCCCCGCCACGCCGATACGCAACGCGATCCCCATGATCGCCCACGGCAACGCCCGATGATGCAACCAAGTTCGACCCGTCATGCGTCGCTCGCCTTCCCAGCCGCTTGCGGCTTAGCACTCCCGACTCTTCCGCACATACCGCGCCACCTCAATCACCGGTGCCGTCCAAACTTTCTCCCGATGCGCCGTCAGATATTCCAGCAACTTCTGATGTTCGCCTTCATCCTTCCGCAACCGCTGATGGCCCGCCCCCACGCCGTGCGTCGTGTACAGCACCCACCCGCCGACTTTCATCGCCTGTTCGATGTCCGCGATCATCTGTTCCGCGGGCCGCCGCCACCTTCCCATCCGGCCACTCGAAATCACCCATGTCTAAGTTTCCTGAAAAATGAACCGCAGAAGACGCGGAGAAGAAAATTGGAACCACAGATGAACACGGATTATACCTCACGCGGTCAATCTATTCGGATGTCGGATGTACGATGTGCAATGTTCAATGTGCGATGTTCAATGTCAGCAGATGAGGCCCGGCGTCTTCACATTGCACATTGAACATTCCACATCCGTTGAGTCAACTCTTAGGCGCTGATGGTATAACACCGATCGGATTGGATCAAACCGGACTTTCGCAAAATGCGATTTCAACACAGCGGACACAGAGTTCACAGAGGTGAAAATCGGGAAAACACATTGAAAATCCCTCTCTGTGTGCTCTGTGCCCTCTGCGTTGAAATCTCTTTTTGATTTTCGCAAAAGTTCAGATCAAAAACAATCTGCGTTCATCCGTGTTCATCTGTGGTTACTGTTTTTTTGTTTTCTCTGCGCCTCATCGCCTCAGCGGTGAAATCGCCGCGGTGAAATCGCGTTTCATTTCAGTCCCAGCACGTCCGCCATCGTGTATCGCCCCGCCTTTTGCCGATGCAACCACGCCGCCGCCCGCAACGCGCCCGATGCATAACTGTCGCGCGAGGTGCCGACGTGGCGCAGTTCCATGCGTTCGCCGATCGTGCCGAAGTAAACCGTGTGTTCGCCCACCACGTCGCCCAGCCGCACCGCCTGAATCGTGATCTCGTTGGGTTTGCGCATCGCTTCGTGGCCGTGCCGCTCGAACACCACATCGTTTTTGAACGAGCGGTTTGTCGCATCGCACACGGCTTGCGCGATGGACAGGGCCGTGCCGGACGGCGCGTCTTTTTTGAAGCGATGATGCGTCTCGACGATTTCGATGTCGTAGTCGGGGCCGAGCAGTTTCGCCGCTTGTGCCGCCAATTGGGTCAGCACGTTGACGACCAGCGAAAAGTTGGTCGCTTGGATGATCGGTATGGTTTTGCCCGCCGCGTCGATGGACAATTGATCGGCGTCGGTCAGCCCGGTCGTGCCGATGACCATGCCGATGTTTTGCGAAGTGACCTTCGCCAGATTCGCCCGTGTCGCGGCCGGCGTGGCGAAATCGATCAGCACGTCACAGTTGCCGGCAAACTTGTCGGTGATCGTGACATGCGACCCTTCCGCCGCCGGTTTGCCGACGGCGGCCCCAATGTCAATCGCTTCGATCAGTTCCAGTTTCGGGTCCGCGACGCACAACGCGCAAAGCCGCCGCCCCATGCGCCCCGCCGCCCCCGCGACGGCGATGCGAGTTTTTTGCGTCTGATTCATGCGGGCATTGTACCCCCGGAAGTTTTTCCCGACAGCCGCGACCTGACAAGTCACGGCGGATTCGGGTGCCTGACACCCTACGCGGGGGTTGGTGATCGGGGCCCGGGGTCGTCATCGAAGCCACGCATGACACCGGCGATCACCCTGACAATCACCATGACGAAAAACCATCCCGCGAAAACCGTCATGCAGCCAAGTTCGGGGTTCCGGGGTTCCGGGGTTCCGGGGGCGTTGCGCAAGTTCGGGGTTGTGGGCGTGTGGGCGCGTGATGATCTGATCGAAATGACCGCCGGTTCCGGGGGCGTCGCGCAAGTTCCGGGGTTCCGGGGTTCGGGGTTCCGGGGGCGTCGCGCGGATCACACTGCGGGCGGCACCGGTGTGCGGACCACTTCCATCAGCCAGCCGGTGCCGGAACGCAACACGCGCCGATTGACACGGTAGTGGACCGACCGCCTGTCGCGCGTGACGACCAGCAGCCCGGCCTCGCGGAGAATGCGCAGGTGGCAGGCCAAGGCGCTGTCGGTGCGATGCGTCCGTTCGCGTAACTGCTCGAAAGATTGCGGCTGTTCGAGCGAGGCCGCGATGATCTTCCGCCGGACCGAATGGGCCAACGCGCGGAACACATCCCGTTCATCGTCACGAGTTCTGAAGGGTCTGCTCATGACTTTGTTTTCACTGAAAACAAAGTCATGGCCAGGAGCATTCGCCCCCTGTTTTCCCCGCAATTCATGGGAACGTGGGCGGCGGCGGGTTGGGTTTGGGTTGACGCTGCGACCCCGCGAAGACACGACGCTGGGTCTGGTCGGCGGGGTCATCCTCGTCCTCGAAGCCACGCATGGCCCCGTCGATGACCCTGACGATCACGATGACGAAAAACCCTCCCGCGAAAACTGGCATGCGCCCGGCGGATTCGGCGACCACTGCCCGCAGGGAACGCCGCTCGAACCGGCTGACGATCTACTGGTCCGCAACGCACTTTACCGTTGGGTGCATCGCGGCGATGAAACGATATACGTTGAAAAACAGATTTTCAGCACGCGAGATCGCATGGATCGTTCTGCTGGCTGTGCCATTCACCGGATTGCTACTGACATTGGAATGGTGGCTTGCGCAGCACAAATCGCTCGTTCCGTGGTCGCCCCAGACACTAGGCCCTGTCGGGAAACTCATTTTACCGCCAGTCGCAGGTAGCGTTGGATGAAGGCCAGGCGGATCATGCCGGCGAAGTTCTTCGCCGTTTTCTCGAATCGGCTGAACACACGCCGACACTCTTTCAGCCAGCCAATCAACCGCTCGATGATGTTGCGATCGTAAGCGTCCGGTGAA
>JBAYVY010000344.1:0-3473 GCA_041674345.1 Phycisphaeraceae bacterium
GCGGGGTTGCCGGTGCGGGTGTTGCACGATACAGTTTATCGTCCGCATCGCGTGATGCGGAGTAGATTTTGTATCGTACCCTGTACCGGCGACATTCGGCAGCCGGGCGGGGCGAGGTGTCCAGGATCATCACGTCGGGATTCTTGCCTGTTGCGGAACAGTCTCCACGTCATGCACCCGGTCCTTCGCCCCGTCTGAAGTTCCCTCGCGGAGCATGGCAAGCCGCATCGCGGACGGACCTGACTGAACATGACACAACACGATGTATTCGATCAACAGACCACGTTCGCCGATCTGGGCCTGCGTGACAGCGTTCTCAAAGGCCTGACGGAAATGGGCTTCGTCCATCCGACGCACATCCAGGCCCAACTCATCCCGCACATCCTGGCCGGGCGCGACGTGCTGGGCCAGGCGAAGACGGGCACGGGCAAGACCGCGGCGTTCGGCCTGCCGATCCTGCACCTGGCCGACAAGGACATCGCATCGCAGGCGCTGATCCTCGCGCCGACGCGCGAGTTGGCCATGCAGATCGTGCGCGAAATCAACGAACTGGGCAGCGGCACGCCGATCCGCGCCACCGGCGTGGTCGGCGGGGAATCCATGACGCGCCAGCGCGATTCCATCGCCGGCGGAGCGCAGATCGTCGTCGGAACCCCCGGTCGCGTCATGGACATGCTCGGGCGCGGTTCGCTGCGATTCGACAACATCCGCTTCGTCGTGCTGGATGAAGTCGATCGGATGCTGGACATCGGCTTCCGCGAAGACATCCGCAAGATTCTCGGCAAGATCAGCGGTGTGCATCAGACCATCTTCGTCAGCGCCACGATCAGCGAGGAGATCGTACGGCTGGGTCGCCGGTACATGAAGCCGGACGCGCAGCGGATCGCCACCATCGCCAAGTCGCTCACCGTTTCGCAGGTGACGCAGCACTATGTCACGGTCGCCCGGCGTGACAAGCAGCGGGTCTTGCTCGAACTGCTGACCCAAGAAGACCCCGCCCTCACGCTCGTGTTTTGCCGCATGAAAGTCACCGTGCGCGAAGTGGCTCAATACCTGAACGATCACAAAGTCGAGGCCTACGAAATCCACGCCGACCTGGCGCAGGGCAAACGCAACCGCATCATGGAACGCCTGCGGGCCGGCAAGCTCGAAGTCCTCGTCGCTTCCGACCTGGCGTCACGCGGGCTGGATGTCGATGGCATCACACACGTCATCAATTACGACTTGCCGGAAGACCCTGAAGTTTATGTTCACCGCATCGGCCGCACCGCGCGGGCCGGGCGATCCGGCACGGCGTGGTCCTTCGTCGAACCCGATCAGGGGCAGATGCTCACCGAAGTCGAAAAACTCACCGGCGTGCTGATCGACCGGCTCGATTACAACCTGTCTGAAAAACCCGTCGCCACCCATCACACCACCCAAAACATCGGCCCCGATTTCGCACACCAGCCCCCAGCCCCCGGAAGTAACCCCGGAAGTGCCCCCAAGCCCGCTCCCGAACCGGACCCCATCGACCCCGCCGCGTTCCCCGGCGGCGTCATCCCCAAAGGCCCCCCGCCCCGCACCATCGGCTCACGCCACCGAACTCGACGAAGCCGATGAGTTACGCAATCTCCAAATACCAATCACTATTGACCCAATAAAATCCAATACCCAGTGACCAACGCCCACCACCAGCTCCTCCTTGAACATTGGTCATTGGTTCTTCTTTGGTCATTTGTCATTGGCATTTGGTTATTATTCATCACCCCCCGCTTTCCGCTACAATATCTTTTTCCTTCCCTCCTTCGGAATCCTCAAATGAACCGGCTCACGCACTCCGCCCTTTTCCTCGCGTTGACCGCTCTCCTGCTCACCGCCTGCGAAGAAAAAACCGAAACCCCCAAGCCCGCCCCCCCGCCTTCCCCCGCTTACTCCGGCCCCGACTTCCTCCAAACCACCATCGGCTCCATGTCCGCCGTCCGCGGATACCAACCCCAACTCGTATCCGGCTTCGGCCTGGTCGCCAAACTCCGTCACACCGGCTCACCCGATTGCCCCCCGGCTCTCCGCGCTTGGTTTCTCAACGAAATCGCCTCAAAAGGTTTCGGACGCGAATCGCTCGGCTTCGGCAATCTCACCCCCGCACAGGTGCTCGCCTCCGACACCACCGCCGTCGTACTCGTCGAAGGCATCATCCCGCCTGGCGCCTCCAAAAACTCCCGCTTCGATGTCATCGTCACCGCGCTGCCCGGCACCTCCACCACCAGTCTCGAAGGTGGCATCCTCTATGCCGTCGATCTTCGCATCGCCGGCGCGGATGTCGGCAGGCCCTCCAGCCAAATCCTCGCCTCCGCCTCCGGCGACCTGTTCCTCAATCCCTTCAACCTCCCTTCCGATTCCCCCAACACGGACACTTCCGGCACTTCCGGGGGCGGGGGTGACAATCTGCGCACGGCCCGCATCCTCTCCGGCGGGCAAGTCATCGTCTCTCCCCTGCTGGCCCTTCAACTGAATCAACCCTCCTATCTCCGCTCGCGTCAGATCGCCGATCGCATCAACGGACGCTTCCCCCAGATGCCCGCCGACCCCCGCCCCCTGGCCGACGCCAAATCCGATGAGCTGATTCAACTCAACGTCATCTCCGCCTTCACCGACGATCCCAAACGCATGGTCGAACTGGTCAACGCCCTGTTCATCAATCCCACCGACCGCTTCAATCACGACAAGGCGCTGGAACTCCGCGCCATCCTCGAAAAACCTGAAAACCATCGTTACGCGCCCCAGATCACCCTCGCCTGGCAGGCGATGGGCCCCAACCAACTGCCCTTCCTCCGCTCCGCCTACGATCACGCGGCCCCGGTCGTTCGATTCGCCGCCCTCGAAGCCGGCGCACGACTCGGCGACCTCCGCGCCGCCGAACCCCTCTTCCATATCGCCGTCGCCAACCAGCCCGGCACCGCCGACCGCGCCGTCGCCATGCTCGGCCAAATCCTCCGCCGGCACACCGATAACATCCGCGTCGCCACCATGCTCCGTCAACTCCTCGACGCCGACGACGCCATCGTCCGGCTCACCGCCTTCGACGCCCTGGCCAACGTCGGCGATCCGATCATCCAGACCCGCCCCTTCACCGACAAGTTTGAACTGGCGATGGTGCCCTCGGTCAAACCCATGATCTACGTCACCCGCCGCGATCTGCCGCGCATCGTCGTCTTCGACAACAACCTCGCCTTCAATCGCCCCCTCCTCTTCTCCACAGCCGACAACTCCCTCATGCTCCGACTCGATCAAAACGACCCCAACCTCAGCGTCTATTACCGTTCCCCCGACCAGCCCCGCGGCTCCACCACCCAACTCCTCCCCCTGGTCCCCAATCTCATCTCCCTCCTGGCCAACCACCCCACCGACCCCGCCCCCACCCCCCGCTCCGCCATGACCTATTCCCAAGTCGTTCGCAATCTCCACCTCCTCGCCAACGCACACGCCTTCAA
>JBAYVY010000345.1:0-3445 GCA_041674345.1 Phycisphaeraceae bacterium
ATGAGGTTGTCGCCGAGGATCACGCACATTTTTTCGCCGGCACAGAATGGTTCAGCCAGTGACAGCGCGTCGGCGATGCCGCCGTTGCCTTGTTGATAGGCGTATTGCAAGGTCTTCACGCCGTGGTTGCCGCCTTCGCCGAGCAGTTGGCGGAAGTCATCGGCGTGCGCCCCGCCGGTGACGATGAGGATGCGGTCGATGCCCGCGTTGCGCAGGCATTGCAACGGATAGTGAATCATCGGCTGGTCATAGATGGGCAGCAGATGCTTGTTGATGACCTGCGTCAGCGGACGCAGCCGCGTGCCCAGACCGCCGGCGAGAATGACGCCTTTCATGCGAGAACTCCGGGAAGGGGCACTTCGTGCCGCCCGCTAAACGTGGTTACTACGTCAACACGATATCGGATGCGGGCGACAACGCCAATCGGGGCATAGAATGCGGGCATGAATCAGATGCTTTACATCGTGGCGATGGCGGTGATGCTGATCGGCGCGGCGACGGCGGTCGGGGCTTCCGGGGGCGGCGAATCGGCGGAACAGGTGACGAAGATCACGTTGTTGACTGATCGCGGCACGATATCGCCGGGCGGGTCGATGCGTGTCGGGTTGATGTTTGAGATGAAAGAGCATTGGCACATTTATTGGCGGAATCCGGGCGAGGCGGGGTTGCCGCCGCGTGTGCGGTGGAAGTTGCCGGAGGGTTTTGTGATGAGCGATTTGCGGTGGCCGACACCGGTGCAATTCGATCAGGGCGGGGGGATCGTCGGGTACGGCTACATGGGGAAGGTGATGCTGCTGGCAACGCTGACGGCCCCGTCGGCGGAGAAGTTGGAAACGAACAAGAGCATATACATCGCGGCGGATGTGGACTGGCTGGTGTGCAACAATGTTTGCCTGCCGGGCAAGACGGCGGTGAGTGTGGAAGCGGCGGTGGGGGAGGGGGCGATTCCGGGGGCGAAGAACGAAGCGCTGTTCGCATATTGGGACAAACGGTTGCCCGAACGCGACGCGGTGAAGGTGACGCAGGTGACGGGCGAGGTGGGCCGGCGGGTGACGGCGACGATGGCATGGGGTAAACCCGTGACCGACGCGACGTTCTTTCCGCTGCCCGATACGGAGGTGATGGTGACGGTGGTGAAGGTGACGAACCGCGGCGAACAGGCGGACGTAGCATTGTCGGTGCGTCCGATTGGAAAGTTGAAGGCCGATGCGATCAGAGTGCGGGGGCTGGTCGTTTGGATGGAGGATGGCCGGCGGCGAAGCAGTGAAGTGGATTTGCCGCTGCGATCGGCGCATCAGGAAGCGCGACGGAAATGAACCGGTACGCTGGAGCTTGCCGGTGTGAACCTCAATCTCGTTATGCGAAAGGGTCTGAACATGGGAAATCGACTGTTGATGGGAATGACGGTGGGCCTGGTGGCGATGTTCGCCGCGGCGGCCGGCTATGCGAACTGCGGCAACTGCGATGGCGATAAGTGCAAAGGCGACATGAAGGATCACGCCCATGCCGCCGAAGTGGGCAAGCCCGCCCCGTGGTTCACGGCGACTGACGCCAATGGCAACACCCATGACCTGGCCGCGCTGACCAGGCAGGGCAAGATCGTCGTGCTGGAGTGGTTCAGCCCCGGCTGCCCGTTCGTGCAGAAACACTACGCCAAAGGCAGCACGATGAACGACCTGGCGAAGAAGTACGCGGACAAGGATGTGGTGTGGCTGGCGGTGAGTTCGACGTATGATTTGTCCGCCGGCGATGTGGCGAAGGCGGCGGAGCAGTGGAGCATCAATCACCCGGTGCTGATGGATCAGACGGGCAAGATCGGGCGGATGTACGGCGCGAAGACCACGCCGAACATGTTCATCATCAGCAAGGAAGGCGTGCTGGTTTACAGCGGCGCGATTGATAACGACCCGACGGCCGGAGCGCCGAAGACCGGGGAGGACGCGATCAATTATGTGGATCGGGCGTTGACGGAATTGCTGGGCGGCAAAGCGGTGACGACCGCCGAGACGCGGGCATATGGATGTTCGGTGAAATACGCGAAAGAGCAAGCGAATGCTTCGGAAAGCAAGATGGACAACGCGGGCGTGGCGTGCGGTTGCGAAGGCGGCGGCACGGACAAGCCGAAGGAAAAGGACAAGGACAAGGACAAAGGCAAGGCCGCGTGATTTGGTTCGACGGTCGAAGTAATCTTGCGCAACCGCAAAAAACCATGGACGAAAGTCCGTGGTTTTTTTACAGGGACAACGGGCGTGGATCAGGCGTTATACCTCACGCGGTCAATCTGTTCGGATGTCGGATGTGCAATGTGAAGACGCCGGGTCTCATCTGCTGACATTGAACATCGCACATTGAACATCGCACATTGAACATCGCACATTGAACATCGCACATCCGTTGAGTCAACTCTTGGTCGCGGATGGTATATTGTCGGTTTTCTTGCCGTCGCGGATTTCGGTCAGCACATCATGGATGCGGAAGATGATG
Source organism: Phycisphaeraceae bacterium (assembly GCA_041674345.1). GTDB lineage: Bacteria > Planctomycetota > Phycisphaerae > Phycisphaerales > Zrk34 > JBAYVY01. The sequence goes on from JBAYVY010000345.1 coordinate 2,485, forward strand.
ATGAGTAGTTCGCAGTAAATGCGCCACAGGATGGGGCCGAGGATCAGCCACACAAAACCGGTGAGCAGTGTGGGCGCGCTGTCGTACCTTAGGCCGGTGATGAAGGCGGACAGCGCTATCAGCACGATCACGACCACGCCGATCCAGAAGATGGCCTGAATGAAAGTGGGGGTGATCATTTTGCGAAACGACAGGAATTCGTCCATGACCGGGCCTCCGAGAAGAAGTGAAAGTTCATACCGCCGCGCGGCGGCAATGTGCGTTTGGCTGGGTTGCTATTGGGTGAAGGAATAGCGACACCCCCCAAGATGAAAGGAACCGGGATTCATCATCAAGGGATTGGATGGGGTTGTCAAATGGAGAAAAGCCCACGGACAGTGGTCCGCAGGCTTTGTGCGTGATGCGGGGGGTGTTTGTTCGCGCCGGGGGCGTGGCGTTCCGGGGGCGGGTTCCGGGGTTCCTGGGTTTCCGGGGGCCGGGGGCCGGCGGTTACAGGGTGGCGCTGGTGTAGGGCAGCAGGGCCATGTAACGGGCGCGTTTGATGGCGTTGGAAACCATGCGTTGTTCGTAAGCGCCCAAGCCGGAGCGTTTGCGGCTGAGGATTTTGCCGTTGGGGCTCATCAGCTTGCGAAGGGGTTCGACGTTGCGGTAATCAACGTAAACCGTGTTGGTGGAGCTTTTGACGGCGAGTTTGAGTTCGCCGGAGCTTTTGTCGGACTGGGGACGAGGCATGTTGAATCTCCGTCACGGAAGGTTCAGCCCCCACGCGGGGGCGACGGTGTGTCGAGGGAAAGAGTGTAGCGATTGGGGGAGAATAGTCAAATTGCCGATTGCCGATTGGAAGAGGCGGAGCCGATGCGGGTTTCAATCGGAAATTGGAAATCGACAATCGGCAATGCCGTCACGCCAGCGCCGCGTGGATCGCGCCTTGGGCGGGGCGGGTGGTGAAGCAGGTGGGGGC
>JBAYVY010000346.1:0-3417 GCA_041674345.1 Phycisphaeraceae bacterium
CCAGCCGCCGTCGTTCACGTTCGCTCATCAATAAAGTGTCCATCCAGCGGGTATAGCCCAACCCGCCAAAGGGTGACACTTCTATTGAGACACAGGGGTGTCATTTCTATTGAGACACAACAGCCAGCCCTTACGGGCAATGACCAAACACCAATGACCAATGACCAAACAAGTTCCAATCACCAATGACCAATGAAACCGGCGGACGTCCGCTTTAGTCATTGAACATTGGAGTTTCTTTGGTCATTCGTCATTGGTGTTGGGTCATTGCCCACATATCCATTCCGCCAGTTTCGGCGCGAAATACGTCACCACCCAGTCCGCGCCCGCCCGACGGATCGCCGTGGTGTGTTCGAGGGCGACCGCCTTCAAATCCACCCATCCCCGTTCCGCCGCCGCGTGAATCATGCTGTATTCACCGGACACGTGGTAAGCCGCCACGGGAATACTTCCGGGGGCCGCGTCACGCACACCCCGCACGATATCCAGATACGCCATCGCGGGTTTGACCATCACCGCGTCCGCGCCTTCCGCCAAATCCAGTTCCAACTCCACCTTCCACTCATCGCTTCGCCGGTAGTCCATCTGATACCCCCGCCGGTCCCCGAACTTCGGCGAACCCTCACCGGCCTCGCGGAACGGCCCGTACAACGCCGACGCATATTTGATCGCATAACTCAAAATCTTCACGTGCTTGTGCCCCGCCGCGTCGAGCGCCTCCCGAATCGCGCCGACCATGCCGTCCATCATGCCGCTGGGCGCGACCCAATCCACGCCGCTGTCGGCCAACACCACCGCCTGCCGGCCCAGCAGCGGCAGCGTCGCATCATTATCGACGGTGGTATTCGGGTCGCTGTGCGGCACACCGCAGTGTCCGTGATCGGTGTATTCGCAGAAACACAGGTCCGCGAGTATTTCGACATCGAGTTTCGCCTCGCGCACCGCGCGAATCAGCATGTTGACCGGGTTCCGGGGGTCGAAGGCCGCGCTACCCGTCGCATCTTTCTTCCGGGGGTCGATCACACCGAACGGCAACACCCGTCGCAAACCAATATCCCGCCACCCCCGCAAGCGTTCCAGCGCGACATCGACGGACCATTGTTCCACGCCCGGCATGGACGAAACGGGTTGCGCGATGCCCTTGCCGTCACGGACGAACACCGGCACGATCAACTGATCGACGCTGAGTTTCACATCGGCGTACCGATCGCGCACCGCCTGCCCTTCCCGTTGTTTCCGGGGGCGGGGCCGGGGGCGGGGGCGGATATCGGGGTATTTCTTCATGCGGGCATGATAGCATGAGAGGAATGACGAATGACGAAACTCGAATGACGAATCAAGCTCGAAATCCGAAACTCGAAACGGTCTCGCCGCTTGTTTCGGATTTCGAGCTTCGGATTTCATTCGTCATTGCATTCGCCTCCTCCCTTGCGGGCGGCTATAATGAATACAAGTTGGGGATTGAGAAGGAATCGGCTTCATGCCCTCGCAACGCATCGTCATCGGCATCACCGGGGCCAGCGGCGCTGTTTACGCCCGCCGGGTGATTCAATTACTGACCGCCGCCGATTGCGATGTCCATCTGGTCGTTTCGCCTTTGGGCCAGCGGCTTTTGCACGACGAACTGGGCATTGAAGGCGTCGATTCCGCCGCGCTGGCCGCGCTGGCCGGTCGCGGTGAACGCCGCATCACGCTGCACCATTACCGCGATGTCGGCGCGTCGATCGCCAGCGGTTCATTTCAGCACGACGGCATGATCGTCTGCCCCTGCTCGAACAACACGCTGAGCGCGATCGCCGCGGGGCGGAGTGATAATTTGCTGCACCGGGCGGCGAACGTGACGCTCAAGGAACGCCGCAAACTCGTGCTGGTCCACCGCGAGACGCCGCTGTCGCTGATTGAATTGCGGAACATGACGGCGGTGACGGAAGCGGGGGCGATCGTTTGTCCGGCCAATCCGGGGTTTTATCTGATGCCGCGGTCAATTGACGATCTGGTGGATTTCATGGCCGCCCGCGTACTGGACCTGGTGGGCGTGCCGCATTTGTTGCAGGTTCGTTGGGGATCGGGGTCAACCTTCCAACCTCGGGCGGAAAGCGGGCAACCGGCAAAAAGTTAAACGACAAAAAGGCCGCGGTCGATCCGAACGATCCGCCGCGGCACGGAATCCCCCCCAACCCGAACCTTCATATCCATGCAATCTGTCGGATGACCCGACATGGCGACATTCATATGTCGGCAAACGGGCCACGGAATCTACACAAGACAATAAATTATTTGTGTAAAGTATCCCTCGCACGGGGAGATGAGGACTCGCCCATGACTGATCGTGATATCATCAAGATCGCGGTGGAACCCAGCGCCAAGCAGGCGATTGACGAGGCGTGCCGGCGTTATGGCATGACACAGATCGAAATGGCCAGCCGGATTTACCGCTGGTTCGCCGAGCAGGAAGAGACCATCCAGGCCTCGATCCTGGAGATTCTGCCCGGCTCGCTGGCGGTGGATGTGGCGCGGCTGGCGCTCGAACGCATCGCCCAACGCCCGCCCACACTGGCCAAGGCCGCCAAAAAAGCCGACAACCCGGTGCATGTCAATCGGCGGTTGCCCCCGTCGATGGGCCGGCTTGCGAAGGATTCTGAAAAATCCTGAGCACCCAGTCCGGCTGCCCCTTGCCGTCGCCAGGCAACACCTTCCGCTCCACACGCGGAGGCCCAGCGCCATCGTTTGTCGCTGAATCCGCCGCGCCTTCATCTTCCCCCGGCGGGTCCAGCGGCCCCACGCCATCGCCCCGCGCGCGATCGAACAACTTCAGACACGCGGGATCGGCCGCCACCTGGATCAGCACACGCGACATCGCCATCGCCATCAAATCCGCCACCGCCTCCTCATCCTTCACATCGCCCGGGCAATAGTGCCACCACGCATGAACCAGTTCATGCACGAACACATGCAGCCGCTGGCTTCGATCCAACACGTCCGCGATCAGAATCTCGCGTTTTAGATGATCGCACAGCCCGAAACACGGCTCGCCCTGGTACTGCACGTAGCCGCGCACCAGCCGCACCCGATATTCCCAAGGCCCAACCTGCACACGCATAACGCACCCGTACCTTCGACCATCGAAAGTCCCTCCCAATGGTCGGCCCGCGCCCCTGATCGTTTCCTGTCATCCCAATTCAGTCAGCGCCGCGTCTGACAGAAACACGACGCCCCGGGAAGCCCTCGCGAAGAATGGCGACTAAACCACACTTGGCTACAAAAGTCAAGTACCGTTTGATCGCGGATTTCGGATGGGTGCATGACAGTTTTCGCGGGGGGATAGCCGACAAGATGTAGTGGTGGGTCGCCCCGGACGGCGATCCGACGGCAGCCAACGAGCAAGGAGGTTCCATCATGGCGGCACGGACGACACGA
>JBAYVY010000347.1:0-3396 GCA_041674345.1 Phycisphaeraceae bacterium
AACTCCCGCGCGCCGCCTGACGCCGGCTCACAGCGCGGAAATCCATTGGCTTTTCAAAGATGCCGGCGCGGTCATTGCACGCCGCAAACGAAATTGTTGATCCATTGAACTTCCCAAAACCAAACATACTCCGTACAAAATGAGCCGCCAAGCTCTTGGGCCACTACACGCGCGTTGTAGAGGGTGATGTATTCCTCGCCGGTGGGCCGCCGCCCTGTCAAAACAATTCATCCTGACACCGTTTCCGCGCCCACCGTTTCCGCGCCCAACCACAATGCGGACAACCCAGAGTAATCGCAATTATCCTGAAGCAGCCCCGGAAGCGCTGGTCAAGTCGGAAGTGGGAAGTCGCAAGTGAAGATGCAAATGATCGGATTCGCCCCCGCGATCAAGTCTGATCGCTGCCGCCCTGACCCCTTCCGCCCAGCAAATACTGTCTGAACGGTTTGCGCATGAGCGAGACGTAGATGACGCTGAGAACAAAAGCGCCGAGAAACGCGACGAAAGTAAACAACGCGACATGCACACCGATTGGGATATTCAACCACAGGTTGATTTGCTGAATGCCGAATTCGCCGGAATACAGAATGGGAAAAAATGGAAGGAGCGCGGCAAACGATGCCCAATTGAAGTAGCCGCGGTCTTTCAAAAAGGATCGCCACACCTTTGAACGATCCGGCTCCGGGATGTTCGCCATCTCCGGGATGTTGCGAAATGTGAAATAGATTTTCATGACGATTGGCGTTCGCGGCCGACTGTGGAAGTTTCAATGCGCCTGGTGGGAGTCGAACCCACAACCAACCCCTTATCTGGAGCGTGCCTTGCGGCGACGGGATATAAATCCGCTGCTCTGCCAATTGAGCTACAGGCGCGAGAAAAACTCAACGGCATATGAGAAAGGGAGTCATGCGACAAATTGTGACGTAAGGAAGGCGTTGAGGCAAGCCGGGGCGGGGCGGGTGGGTTACAATCGCCCGGCTTTGGAGGCGGTTCTGGACCGGCTGGTCAGGGTCTTCCAGAAATCCGACAGGGGGCCGGTTTCGATGACGCGGCGCTGGTACAGGCGGCGCTGATCGGCGGACATTCCCTGCACGGCTTGTTGCCAGCGGGTTTGCGTTTGACGTTTGAATTGGATGCAGTCAAACGTCTTGTTCGTTTTCATCGTCCGACTCATATGCCACCTCCACCGGGGTAAGGATGTTCAGATGCCGGTATCCGCGCTGTGCGTTGACTTCATTATATCGGCGCATCAGGTCCAGGCGAACAATGTGACGGAAGTTCCATGAGACAATGGCGTCCGCGCCGGCGACACTTGCGGCGGCGACATGAGTCGCGTCATCCTCCCATCGCCGCGAGAGAATCGCTGCTTGGAGATACGCATCTCGCAATGATTCGACTTCCGTGTCGATGATGACATTTTCCAGTTGTGTCACAGGCAGATTTTCAAGAATGGCGGCGAACCGCCGGGGGAGCATTCGCCAATTCCCGGACCAAAACTTCGCTGATAAGCAACACAACCCGGCCAGCGTTCACCTCATCAATGAATCGCAAAGAATGCTCGGCGAATTCCGCGTCGAGACAGCCGCCAATCACGGAAGTATCGGTATAAATGCGAAGGGGTTTCATGCCATCGTGGCCTTTCAATCGGATAGGGCCGGTTCACCGATTCATCAATCGGGGATGCGGATGAGAAACGTGGGCGTGGGTTTTTGGTTTGGATTCGTCGGGGCGGGGACTTGGCCGTTGATTTTGAGGAAGGGGTATTGTTTTTGGAGGGTATCGGTGATGAAGGGGTGATAGACGGTTCGGCCGGCGCTGGGGCCGGAGGTGGCGATTTTGGCGGCGGCGTTGGTGAACTGTTCGAGCGTGACGACGGAGTCTTGGGGGCCGTGGTAGTAGAAGGTTTTGAGGTTCTGCGCGCGAAGGTTGGCGCACTGTTGTTCGGCGGCGCGGCGGTAGTCGGGGCCGAGCGCGGGGGTGAACTGTTCGATGACCAGCGAGTAAACGGCTCCGGGTTCGCGGGCGTTGCGAAGCTCCCACTGCGCGTTGGGGCCTTGGGCGGGCTGGGACGATGGCACGATGCTGAGCATTCGCGGCGTGATGCGGCCCTGTTGTGCGAGGGATTGGAGACGTCGGAGATCGGCTTTCGCCTGGGAGGAATCGGCGGCGGGGTATCGGCCGAAGTTGACCTCGGATTGGTCGGCGGACGCGGCGACCCAGAAGCCGGTCAGCCCGGCGGATTGGGTGAAGGACGCGGCCCGCTGTTGGGCGAAGGCGGCATGATTCGGTCCTTGGAAGGCATCAAGGAGGATGGTCCAGATCGGGCCGGTGTCGGGGAGGGATGTGGAGGTGGAGGTCGAAGGAGTGGATTCGCAGGCGGCCAGCGCGGACAGGATGCACAGGGTGGATAGGGCGCGAACGAGTGGGGAGATGCGAGCCATGCAGGGCATGGTAACGCGGGCGAGATCGGATCGGAAGCGTAAAGTTCGGGCTGGGTGTGGACCGACCCGCGAAATTGGCTCGCCAGGGCGTGTTGCGGATTGCGCGTCTAACCTGTTGTGCTTCAATGCCCTATAATGCCATCGCCGACGCTATCGGACGCACATGTGGAAGTTTGGGTAATTTGGGAAGTTTTGGGTAATCCGACTTGGACAATTTGTCCAATTCGCGGCGAATGTTTTTCCCATTTTTGTTCGTGCGTGGTTGCAAAGTGTTTATAAATCTTAATTTGCGGTTGATGTGGAAAAAATGTGGTTTCTCAAGGTTTCGACACCGGCTGCACGATATGTTGAGTGTCAGGCAGGTACAGAACCCCAAGGGGCTGGAGCAGTGGAAGCGGACGAATGTCCGCGGCTCCGGTCAGGCGGGGGCTTGCCCGGCCATCAGGAGACGAGCCATGAGCGATATCGGACCCATTCAATCGACCGCCGCCGCCGCTGTGACGCAGCGTTGTGCCGGGAGTTCCGGGGGAGCCGGGCCTGTGGTGGTGCCCAGCGCCCCGGTCGGAACGCAGCGGGCCGGGGATCAGGTTCAGCTCAGCGATCGCGCCCGTCTGTTGTCGCAATTGTCCGCGCTGCCGGATGTGCGTCAGAACGTGATCGACCTGGCGAAGAGCCGGGTGGCCTCGGGGTTCTACGACAACGAAGCGGTCATCGACCAGACGATTGACAAGCTGTCATATGAGATCGGGAGCTGAGGATGGGTGATTTTGGATTTGTGATTTGTGATTTAAGTTTGAAACTCACCCCCGCCGCGATTCGCGGCGGTTTTTCTTAAGGAGCCTCTGATTTACCCCTTGTACTGCGGATGCGGAACAAAGAGGGGGCGCGTGGCGCGTTCTCACGGTCATTTCGCCATCGAGTTCGCCGAATCAACTCGCTGATTCGGCCGCCTCGC
>JBAYVY010000348.1:0-3380 GCA_041674345.1 Phycisphaeraceae bacterium
CAGCCCCGGAAGCAGCCCCGGAAGCAGCCCCGGAAGTAGCCCCGGAAGTGTCACATGAAATCTCCCGGTGAAGCCCACGGATTGAATCCGCGGGCTTTTTTTGCGATTCACCGGATGATGCTCAGCCACCACACGGCGACGTTGACCGCGGCGTCGAACAGCCACTTGCCGAACGGGCCGAACCCGATGAAGATCACGGCGAGCAGAACCATCGGATTCACCCGGCTCAGCACGTTTTGCCGGAATCCGGGAATGAAACCCTCCAGCACGCCCGACCCGTCGAGCGGGGGGATCGGCAGCATGTTGAACATCGCCAGGGCGACGTTGATGTAACCGAAGTAAAAAAGGAACTGCCGCCAGTTCTCAGCCGCCGAACCGATCTCAACGGGTCCGAAACGCTGCCACAAACCCAGGGCCGTCAGCCCGATGATCGCCAGCAACAGGTTCATCACCGGTCCGGCGATGGACACCAGCGCCCCGCCGAACCTGCCCCGCAACTTCCGGGGATCGATCGGCATGGACCCCCACGCGATGCCCATGACCAGCATCATGATGATCGAGAACAGGCCCATATGGACCAGGGGGTTCAGCGTCAGCCGCTTCAACAGAATGGGCGTGTCATCACCCAGCGCGACCGCCGCGTAGCCGTGCGCCAGCTCGTGCAACGTGATGCTGATGATGACCGTCGCCACGACGCTGACAAAGAACAGCGGGTCGGTCTGCAAGTTTTCGATGAACATGCCGAGTGTCGTCATACCCGACAGTTTAGTGGCACGAGGGCTGCTTCGCCTGCTTCGATGAGCCGCAGCAACAGGTGGGTTTTTCACTTCCGGGAGCGTGGACGGTTTCGGGGGTGATTCCGGGGGCGGGGTTGCCGGCGCGTTTTGCGAACATGCTGAAAATCGCACGGCGCAGCGGCACGATCGCCAGCACGATCAGCGTGACCGCCGCCGCCGATCCGAGCCAGTGAGGCAACAGATGCGAGGCGTGCGCCGCCTGCGTGACGATATCGACATGCCAATACCTGACGATCGCATCGACGATCAATCCCGCGCCCATCGCGGTCGCGGCGATTGAAATGAGGTAGGCCAGCAACACCGGCGTGCCGAGTTCCTTTCGCAGAATCACCATCGACCCGATGTTCGTCGCAGGCCCGGCGAGCAGCAGCACCAGCACCGTGCCGGGCGAGACGCCGGCGACCAGCAGCGCGGCGGCGATGGGGGTGCTGGCGGTGGCGCAGATGTAGAGCGGAATGCCGACGGCGAGCATGATGAGTTTCGCCGCCGGGCCGGAACCCCACTGTTGCAAAAACGCGGCGGGCTGTCCGCCGGTGAGCGCCATCGCCACACCCGCAAGCACCACGGCCACGGCCAGCCAGAGTTTCACATCGTCCCACAAGGTGGTGAACACATAATGCAAACCCTCGCCGATGCGCGACGGCAGACTTTTGATGTTCTCCTCATTTTCCGCGGTGGCGCAACACGATTTGTTTTCTTCCGCCGCTTGCGGCTTAACACTCTTGCGATCCGTCATCAGCGCCGCCAGTCCCGCGATGACCGCGCTGCCGAACGCGGCGATGGGGCGGGTGATGGCCATGAACGGGCCGAGCAGCGCGAAGCTGAGCAGGAACGAATCGAGACCGATTTCGGGTGTGGCGACGAGGAAGGCGACGGTGGCGGGTTTGCCCGCGCCCTGTCGTCGCAGGCCCAGCGCCGTCGGCAGCACGCCGCACGAACACAGGGGCAATGGAATACCCACCATCGCCCCCTTGAACACCGAGCCGACGCCCGATGAACCGAGTTGTTTGCTGATCCATCGCGTGGGCACCAGCGCCTTGACCAGCGCCGCGGCGATCAGGCCGAACAAAAGCCACGGAGCGGCCTCGGCGGCCATGTCCCAGATTTCGGTCGGATAATTCATGGTGTGCGTCCTGCGGGGTGCGTCCTGCGGGGTGCGGGATGCGGGGTGCGTTGTGCGGCCCCCCGGAGTGCGGGGCGCAAGCCGCAAGTCGTGTCCTTAACGGGACATGATAGGTTGAGTCACGGGAGCGAACCAAGACATTTTGTCCGCGAGTTCTAAACCGGGGGTGGTCGATTGGCCGATATGGACATCGGGCCCGTCAGGGTTGTTGGAACCGAGATCGCGCGTCGAGGAGCGCGCGGTTGAATGAGGCCGTCAGTATCGACGGAAGTACCATGTCGATCGCAGAACCTCGTGACCTGATTGAAGTGCTCAGCCGCATGGAATACTGGCGGCAGGAGCCGCCGGTGGATCGCAAGCGCGCGTTTCGCCGATTCGTCGTGCGGGGCGAAGCGACGCTCGAACCCATGCAGACCGGCCAGTCGATGAACGGACACGTTCACGCGATGCTGCGCGACATCAGTCGCGGCGGCATCGGGTTCCTCGCCGATTGTTTCCTCCAGCCCGGCGAAGTGTGGCGCATCCGATTCGAGCAGCACGGCCACCTCATCGGCCAGCAGCCGATCCTCGTCAAGTTCTGCCGCCTGGTGCAGGACGGCATGTACCTCACCGGCGGGCAATTCGTGATCGAGCCGGCGCTGTTGATCGGCCTGGGCGTGGATGAAGGCGATCTCCACAACGACACCCACATCGCCAATCAGACCCTCGACACCGCCGAGTTCCTCCCCCCGCCGGCGCATCTCGACGCCGACGCCGACGGTGACTCCGCGTGTTCACCGGCCTAACATGCCGCATGATGTGCATGGCCTTAACCGCGATTTCATCTTTTCCCTTTCCATCCCCGTTCGACGATGTATGATTGTCAGGCGGCTGGATGCCGCCGCCGTTTGAGTCATGGACCCGACACTTTCCGACATGCGGAGATTGCTCTTGACCGATTCGCTCGATCGTCCACGCGGCCCCGGCGTCGTCAAGCACTTCGTCCTGGACACCAACGTCCTGCTTCACAACCCCGCCGCTCTGTTCCTCTTCGATGACAACCGCGTCATCATCCCCCTGCCCGTCATCGAGGAACTCGACGCCAAGAAAAAACTCAACGACGACATCGGACGAAACGCCCGACAGGTCGTCCGACACCTCGACCGCCTCCGCGCCAAGGGCAAACTCTCCGAAGGCGTCAAATGGAACGGCCACGGCGGGCTGATCCAGGTCGATGTCGCCGAGTACGATACACCCCCCGGTCTGCGAGGCGACTCGCCCGACAATCGCATCATCGCCTGCGCCCTGCACTACCACCAACTCGGCAAACATGCCGTCTTCATCTCCAAAGACATCAACGCCCGCATCAAAAGCGATATCCTCGGCATCCGCACCGAAGACTTTGAAGCACAGAAGGTCGATATCGACCGGCTCTACAGCGGCTACATGGAAATCACCTGCTCCGCCGATCTCATCAACAC
>JBAYVY010000349.1:0-3374 GCA_041674345.1 Phycisphaeraceae bacterium
AGGTAGCCATGCTCACGGTAAAACGCGATCTGGGTTTCGGTCAACATTGAGGCGCTCCTGAAAAATAGTAAAAATCCGATCCAGGCAATCGGGTGTCCCGACCCGCTTGCCATCTCACACACTGCTATATTTCACCACATCCGCGCCGAATGGCAATTGGAACGATCGGTGAGATTGTGGTATATTTTCAATAATCATGACGACAGACATCCCCACGCTGCGATGGCCGCTGGACGCCCGGCCCGTCATCCGAAACGCCGGTCACTTTCCGTTGTCGGACCCGGCGTTCCGTCATGCGTATCGCGCCACGACGCACGCGCTGCATCTGCACGAGTATCACGGGATGATCGACATGGACGGCCGGCGGCTGGCGCTGTCGCCGGGCACGGTGACGATTTCGCCGGCGCGAGGCGTGACACGCTATGCGCTGCGAGCGCCGGGGCGGCACTGGTGCGTTCATTTCACGCCGGCGGCGATGAAGAAACCGACCCTTGAATTGCCGCTGCGTCTGGTGCTGGGCGAGGGACAAAGTTATGTCGCGCAGCGGATGGCGCACATCGCGCGATTGTGGGCGATGACGGGTGATGCGATCGCGCAGACGTCGGCTTCGCTGGCGTTGCAGGAATTGCTGCTGCATCTGTCGCATCGGCAGCGGCATGATGTGATGAGGCCGGGCGTGAACCAGGCCGACCAAGCGGTGGACCGGGTGCTGGAGTTGATTCATGAGCGGATCGACCAGCCGCTGCGCGTCGCGGAACTGGCGAGGCAGGTGAATCTGAGTCAAAACTATCTGGCGAGAAACTTCCGGGGGCGGATGGGCATGGCGATTCCGCGATATCTGCTGCGTGTGCGAATGGAACGGGCGAAGTTGCTGCTGGGCACGACGGATTTGCCGGTCAAGCAGATCGCGGTGCAGGTGGGTTTGCCGGACGCGCAACATTTCAACAAGCAATTTCGACGGATGGTGGGGAGATGTCCGAGCGCGATGCGGGGGCCGCAATGACGAATGACGAAACGCGACAACAATCATCATCCGAATAGCGCATTGAAGATACCCGCATCAAGCTGGTACAAGCGATCTGCAAACTCATTGACATAAAACATGTCCGGTGAAAATCGCTGTGCCCGAACGCGAATCGAAAAGTCGGGTTCGTGCAAATCACTCTTAAAGAGTACCAAACCGATTCCGAAAAGGAGACACAGGGATTCCAAGCGTCCGTAATCTTCCGGAGAAATGCTGCTCGGCATTGCGATGTACGACTTTGCCGAAAACAGTCGATATGCGGCAGCTTGACCAAATGCAACAACGGATTGACTGGGATCGATTTTGATTTCGACGGAAACAATTTCCAAATCAAACTTGATTCTGTGTGATGCAAGTGGCTTGTAAACACCCACAACATCCGGTGTCCCCCATTTTTTTGCAGACCTGCCCCACCCATGGAAACAGCCACGGTCACTTCATCAAGCTCATTCTTCAACCACGCGGCAAACGGTTCGTAGAAATCTTCTTCTCTGACCCCTTTTACCAATTCACTTGGGATCACAGCGACTTCAGAGTCTTCTTTCGTTACTGAAAGAAATAGTCCGCGACTTGGTTTGTGAATCTTATCCGGGAAGCGGGTACCCAGATCCCAAACTGAACCGTGGATCGTATTCTTTGGTGTTTCCGGGTTCTCCCCCTCAATGCGGCGAACCAACTCGCTGTAACGAATTCCTGCCGGGGAACTCAGCACAATTCGTTTCGCCAATTCTCGGATTTGACCAACATTCAATTTTGCCACACCGATACCTCACAAATCGCATGGAAAATGGGAGCATCATCTGAATTTTTCAAGCGTCCGGGACCGCGGGTTGCCACCGCGCGGCTATGGGAGTGATGGACGATAGCGTGTTTCGACATTCGTCATTCGGGCTTCGTCATTGATTCGTCATTCGAATTTCGTCATTCGTCATTGAGAGCTTTGAATAACTCGCGGGCCACCACGGTCTGCCGCCTAAGAAGGCGTCATCTCGTGCTTGAAGCAAGGTTTTTCAAAGGCCGCCATTCCAAATCAGGTGCGTTTCGCGCCGCCGTCCTGGCCCTCTTCGCCGGCGATGTTTTTGCGCATCGCGGTGTCGGCCATGATGTTCTTCATGCGGTAGAAGTCCATGATGCCCATGTTGCCGTTGCGGAACGCCTCGGCCATCGCCTTGGGAACCTCCGCCTCGGCCAGCACGACCAACGCGCGATTCTTCTGAACCTCGGCGTGATATTCCTGCTCCTGCGCGACGGCCATGGCGCGGCGCTTCTCGGCCTCGGCCTGGAAGCGGCGTTTGTCGGCCTCGGCCTGGTCGGCCTGTAATTTCGCGCCGATGTTTTCGCCCACGTCGATGTCGGCGATGTCGATGGACAAAATCTCGAACGCGGAACCGGCATCGAGTCCCTTTTGGAGGACGGTCTTGGAGATTTTGTCGGGATTTTCGAGGACGGATTTGTGCGACGGGGCCGAGCCGATGGTGGTGACGATGCCTTCGCCGACGCGGGCGATGATGGTTTCCTCGCCGGCCCCGCCGATGAGTCGTGCGATGTTGGCGCGGACGGTGACACGGGCGCGGGCCTTGAGCTGGATGCCGTCCTGCGCCACGGCGTCGATGGTGGTTCGGCCGGACGCGACGGCGGGACAGTCAATGACCTTGGGGATGACGGAGGTGTTGACGGCATCGACGATGTCGCGTCCGGCACGGTCGATGGCGCAGGCCGAGGCCCAGGGCAGGTCGATCTTGGCGTACTTGGCGGCGATCATGCCTTCGACGACGTTGGCGACGCGCCCGCCGTTGAGGTAGTAGGTTTCGAGTTGGTTGGTGGTGAGATCGAGGCCGGCTTTCACGGCTTTGATGCGGGCATCGACGATGATGGTGGGCGGGACTTTGCGCAGTTTCATGCCGATCAGTTCGAGCATGCCGACGTGGGCCCTGGCGGAATAGGCGCGGATCCACAGGCCGACGAACTGGATGAGGAACGCGGCGACGACCAGGAAGACGATGACCGCGACGATGGCGATTCCGATGAGTAGTAATTGACCGACGGACGATGCGGCGAGGATGTTCAGCATGTCAGTTCCCCTTTTAAAGGTGTGGGTTTCATTATGGCGGTTTGAACGGGAGTAGCAAGTGTTGAGAGAGAAGGAGACAGGAGACAGGAGAAATTATATTCGGCGCGCCGGGGGTTCTTTTCTTACTCCTTACTCCTTACTCCTTACTCCTTACTCCTTAGTGGCCGTGCAGGAATAACTGATAAGATTGCGAAGCAAATGGGACCGCGTGGTTGGACGGAGCCGCAGATCGCAGAGGCCCTGAAGTCTGGGCAACAGATTCCTGCCATCAACAAGGCG
>JBAYVY010000350.1:0-3356 GCA_041674345.1 Phycisphaeraceae bacterium
ACGATGCCGTATGACCGGTTCCGGGCGCTGGCGAAGAAGCCGAAGTAGAAGGGTGAATATGTCTATCGAATGTGAATCAATCCTCGATGCGATCCACCCGCCGTACATTTGGTTCGGCGGCAAGCGGTCTGTCGCGCCGCTGGTGTGGGATGCGCTGGGCGACGTTGCGCATTACGTCGAGCCGTTTTTCGGCGGCGGCGCGGTGTGGATTCTGCGCCCGCAGGATCATGCGGGAGGTCTCGAAACGATCAATGACTTCGACGGGTTTTTGGTTAATTTTTGGCGAGCGGTTCAGGCCGATCCCGACGGCGTGGCCGATGGAATGAATCACCCTGTAATGGAGGTTGATTTGGAGGCGAAGCATAGATGGCTGTGCCGCCAGCCGGACAAGACGGAGTTTTTGGAGCGAATGAAACACGACCCGGACTACTTCGATGCGAAACGCGCGGCCTGGTGGTGCTTTGGTCTCAATGCGTGGATCGGTTCGGGTTGGTGCGGGGGTGAGTATTTCCCGGACGGTGAAGGTTCGCACGGGCGCGGTGTTTGCGACAACGCGAATAAGCTTCCGCATCTTGGCGGTGCCCGGGGCGTCCACCGCCAGCTTCCGCACCTTGGCGATGCCGGTCAGGGCGAGTGTGAACGGCGGGGGATGGTATTACGGGATTGGATGCGGCGCTTGCGCGACCGCCTGCGCAACGTGCGGGTCTGCTGTGGTGATTGGGAGCGGGTCTGCACCGACGGCGCGACGAACCACGTCGGCACGGTTGGCGTGTTTCTCGATCCGCCTTACTCCGCGGAAGCGAATCGGAACAATTCAATCTACAGATGCGAGGATTCTTCGGTCGCGCATCGAGTCCGTGATTGGTGCGCGGAGAGGACGAACAATACCCGGTATCGCATCGTTCTCGCCGGGTACGAAGGCGAACACGATTCGCTCGAATCGTTGGGCTGGCGAGTGGTGGAATGGAAAGCGAATGGCGGGTATGCGAACTTCGCCGCTGGTGGTCAGGGCCAATTGAACAAACATCGTGAACGGATTTGGTTGTCACCCTCGTGCCTGCGCGACGCGGGGCTTTTCGATTTGGAGGGACCGTGACCACAACCTGCGCCTGCATGACGGTCTGGCAGGTCGATCGCGGCGACTACTGGCTCACGATCCCGGCCTGCCGCGCCGCCGAGCTATGCTCATGCGGATGGAGTGTTCGCCTGGCGTCTCAATCGACGCGGCCGATCCGGCCGGTGGTTTTTCCAGGCGTGCAGTACGATGGCGACTCGACGTATGTTGAGAAGGTCTGCGGTGTGTGTGGATACCCGACTCAAATTAGGAAGGTGCAATAATGGCAAATGATGAATCGACGCGGAAACAGGCCCTGCTTTTCGGTGGTCTGATTCAACGCTTCCCTGATGCCTTGTCCGCCGTGGCGAAACTGAACTACGACGGTAAAGAACGGTGGAGCTTTTATACAATCAGTTGGCATCTGGTTAGGGCAGGTACGGTCGATGAGGACGGCGTGCGGCACAGCGCGCATGTCGCTAAGCAGGCCCTTGCCATGCTCCAGGCGGAGTTGGAGGGTAACGACATTCCCGACTTCGGCATTCCAACCGGCAACAAACTCACCACGGCCGGGGCGGGATCGACCTCCGCCATCGGCGATTGGGCTACCGCTCCGACCGACCTCGGCTTGGCGATCCGCACGCTGAAACAGGCCGCGCTGAAGGCCCGCCGTGCGGCGGACCCGTCCGCCCCGGTGACGGTGGATGACATCCCCGATGCCCCTCCCCCCGGATACGGGTCCGCGCCGTTCCATGACACGACAATCCGACCCTCGCTCCTATACGCATGGGACAATTTCAATGCCGGAGATAGGATGTTCCGCAGGACTGGTGCGGTCAAGCAGGATACGGGGGAGCAGGATACGGGGGAGTTCGTGGGGTATGCCGGTGGCCGTGTGTATATGGGCAACCGGCTCGTTTGTGACGGTCAGGATGAGAGCGGCGTGTCGATATGGCATGTGGCCAACGAGGTGTCCAGTGACAGCAAGTGAATACCCGATACGTATTCAACTCAGCCGCCGCAAAGGCGCTAAGATGGTGAGTCCCAATGGCCTTCCGATAGTGAAGGTGGATCGGACAACTGTTTTCGGTAATCCATATCGAGTTGGCATTCACGCTGACACCGCGGAGGATGTGGTGGAGTTGCTGCGTTTCGCGATCTCGCTATGTCAGGATGGTGTCG
The DNA here is from genome assembly GCA_041674345.1 of Phycisphaeraceae bacterium. Classification (GTDB taxonomy): domain Bacteria; phylum Planctomycetota; class Phycisphaerae; order Phycisphaerales; family Zrk34; genus JBAYVY01. The sequence goes on from JBAYVY010000350.1 coordinate 2,237, forward strand.
AACTGTTTGAAGATGACCCGGCGATTATCAAGGTCCGCAGAATGCTTGTGGAACTTCCAAGCCTACGCGGAAAAAATCTCGCGTGCTGGTGCAAACGTCCAGAACATGGCGAGCCTGACGTGTGCCATGCCGCATTGTTAATTGACCTGGCTAACAAGGACAGCGATGCCAAAAACGATTGATCGCATCGGCCCCGGCGCTGTGGATCGCGCGATCCCGGTTCGCAGCCTTTCCCCACAGGCCATCAAGCGACTCGCCCAAAGGCCGTTTTCGCCGCTGGTCCCAACGGTCCCGGCGATCGGGGCCAAGCCGCCGCGCGGCTGGACCGGGCGGGCCTGGGTGAACAACCGCTACATCGTGCAGGAGCAATTCCGCGACAAGACGGACGGAAGCGGGCGCGTCCTGGTGCTGGCGATCTGCTGCATCGACCCGAACAAGACCGCCCGCCAGTTCGACGACCTGATGCTCATTAAAGACCAGTGTTGGGGGCCGGAAGCAAACGCCGTGGAGGTCTACCCGCCGCGTTCGCTGCTGGTCGATCAAGCCAACATGACGTGGTTGTGGAGGATCGAACCACTACCGTTTGGGCTTCACCGATCACAGAAACCGTTATCCACCGCCGTGGATAAGGGGTGTGGACAACCCGCCGTGGGTACGGCCAACACTTGACGCTCTGGGGGGATTGACCATGCTGCCGCTGCGAATCGAGTCCGAACCCCTCACCCGTGCCCAGGCCCGCCATGAAAAGTATCTCCGCAGGCTTCCAACCCGGCTTTCGGACGCGGAAATCGAGATTCTGGTCGATCTGCTGCGGTCATTGCACCGCGAAGACCGGGCCGGATCGTCGGTTTGGCGTCGCTCCCCCACCTCCCCCACCGTTCACAAATGCCCGCAGGACGGGCAGGGAGAGAATCCGGGGGGGCTTTTGACGGTTGAATGATCCAATGTGCGTCCGCAGGCCAAAAGCCCCGCCTCGTGGCGTTGGCGCGGTTTGCGGGCCAAACCGGGCCGACAGGCCCATGAAGGACTCCGATGAAGGACCACGACGTTGAAGACTTGATTTCCGCCGTTCCCGACCCGTTGAAGCCGCACGCGGCGGCGCTGGTCCGCGACCTGGACA
>JBAYVY010000351.1:0-3297 GCA_041674345.1 Phycisphaeraceae bacterium
CGAAACTTTCGACCGACGGCAATTCGGTGACCAGCGCGCGGGCCGACGTGGGCGTGCGCGAACAACTGGCCAGTGATCTGACTTCACGATTGAGCGAGCAGAAACTCAACGCCCAGTCGCTGCTGAGCGACATGCAGGACGCGGACTACAACGAAGTGGTCTCCAAGTTCGTGCTGGCGCAACAGCAGATGCAGGGCGCCTTACTGGCGGGACAGAAAATGCTCTCTCTGTCCCTGCTGGATTTCTTGCAGTGACGCGTGTCACTGCCGTGCGGACGACCCCCGGCTCGGTCGCCCGGACGCAGACAGGATGTCGCCCCCCGATTTTCGGGGGTCATCCAGGACGGATGAGCCGGCACAATGAGGTGCGTCATGCGAATCATGACCTCACGGTTCGGACAGGTGGATGTGGATGACCAGCGGGTCATCGAGTTCCCCCGCGGCCTGCTTGGATTCCCCAAGTACCGCAAGTATGTGCTGATCCAGCCCAACGACGACGGACATTTTCTGTGGCTTCAGTCGATCGACACGCCGGAACTGGCATTCGTCGTCACCGATCCGTCGCTGTTCGTCCAGGGCTATCAGGTTCCGCTCAAGGAAGATCAGATGCAGGAGATGGGCCTGAAGTCCATCGAACAGGCGCAGGTGCTGGTCATCGTCAACAAGCGCGGCTCGGTGCTGACCGGCAATTTGCAGGGGCCTTTGGTCATTCACACCGAACGCCGGGTCGGCGAGCAGCTGGTGCTTTCCGATCGCCGCTTCCACACCCGCACCCCGCTGCTCGATCTGGGCAACACCGCACGGGCCGCGACGGCGTAACCCCCCGGAAGTTTAAGACCCCGGAAGTTCAAGACCCCGGAAGTTCAAGACCCCCGCAAGTGCGAGGTCCACAATGACTATCAACACCTTAGAACACGAACAAAACACCCTCCAGCAACCGACGCAAGGATGCGTCACGCCATCCCGTCCGCTGCTATCATTCATCAGCGGCCAGGCCGGCTCAAGGAAGGAGCCACATTATGCTGGTACTTTCTCGTCAGCGCGACGAGACGATCATGATCGGGGACGACATCGAGATCACGGTCGTCGATATCCGGGGCGACAAGGTTCGACTGGGCATCACCGCGCCGTCCAGTGTCCCGGTGCATCGCAAGGAAGTGTACGAGGCGATCAAGCGGGAAAACCGCGAAGCAGCCGAACAAATGCAGCCCGACGATCTGTCGAAGGCCGCCGAACAACTCAAGCGACCCGGTTCGACGCCGCCCCGGCGTCCCGACGCTTCTCATGGATAAATTCGTTGGGCCTGTCGCCCGTCGTTACAAACTTCTCGAATCGCCGCCTCCTGCGATCCCCCGCCGGCTCACCGGCCGCGCGCCGCCGGATCGCTGTCAAGGAGATACATCATGGCTAGGATCAATACCAACGTCTCATCTTTGATCGCTCAGCACAACCTCGCCAAATCCAACGCGGATTTGCAGGTGCGCCTCCAGCGCCTGAGCACCGGGCTTCGCATCAACTCCGGCGCCGACGACCCTGCCGGTTTGATCGTGTCCGAACGTCTGCGCAGTGAAACCCAGGGCATCGGCACCGCCATCTCCAACGCCGAACGCGCCACCAACGTCATCGCCACCGGCGAAGCCGCCCTCAGCGAGGTCTCCAACCTCCTGAACTCCATCAAGTCCCTCGTCATCGAATCCGCCAACACCGGCGGACTCAGCAACGAGGAAATCCAGGCCAACCAGCTCCAGATCGACGATGCCGTCGCTTCCATCAGCCGCATCGCCGCCTCCACCAGCTTCGCCGGCCTCAAACTCCTCAACGGTTCCCTCGACTACGTCACCAGCGGTGTCGCCGCCAGCGCCATCAGCGACGTACACATCTACCAGGCCAACTTCGGAACCAACGCCACCTTCCCCGTCTCGGTGCAGGTCATCAATTCCGCGCAAAAAGGCGCGCTCTTCCTGTCCACCGGCGCCAACACCCTCACCAGTTCCATCACCGTCGAGGTCGCCGGTACCAAGGGTACGCAGACCCTTCAGTTCGTCAGCGGAGTCGCTCTGTCGGCCGTCGTGTACGCCGTCAACTCCATCAGCGATTCCACCGGCATCCACGCCTCACTGACCAGCGGCGCTGGCGGCGCCAACACCAGCGCGCTCCAGTTCGTTTCCTCCGACTTCGGCACCGACGCCTTCGTCTCCGTCCGTAAACTCCCCGGTTCCACCGGCGGCGTGTTCTTCCAGACCTACGACGATCTCAGCGGCACAGGCAACGCCGTCCAACGCGACACCGGCGCGGATGTCCTCGCTCTGGTCAACGGAAACCTCGCGCTCGGCAAGGGAACCACCGTCAAACTCAACGGACCTTCCCTCAATGCCGAGTTCGATCTCACCAGCGACTTCGCCCAAACCACCGGCACCAAGAGTTTCACCATCACCGGCGGCGGGGCGACCTACCAACTCGGCCCCAATGTCCAAACCTCCCAACAAATCAGCTTCGGCATCCAGTCCGTCGATGCCAGCCATCTGGGCGATGCGGTGCTGGGGTTCCTCTCCTCCATTGTCAGCGGCGGCGCCAACTCGCTCATCAGCGGCTACGCCCAGGGCGCGGGCGATATCATCGACAAGGCGATTTCGCAGGTCGCCGTCATGCGAGGCCGGCTCGGCGCCTTCGAGAGCAACACGCTTCAGACCAATATCCGGTCGTTGCAGACGGCTCTGGAAAACGTCACCAGCAGCGCTTCGCAAATCCGTGACGCCGATTTCGCCGCCGAAACCAGCAACATGACCCGCGCCCAACTGCTCACCACCGTGGGCACCACCGTCCTGGCCACCGCCAACAGCAACGCGCAAAACGTTCTGCGACTGCTCCAGTAGTTTCCCCGGCCCCCGGCGGCGGGACTTCACTCCCCACGGTTTCTCACGCTCCCCCTCCAAGCCCACGGCCCAAAGCCGCGGGCTTTTTCTTATCAAGGTGAGTTCGGGATACGCCGGTCGCCGCACGCCGGAACCGGGGGCGAACTACGGGGATACGGGATTCAGAGTTCGGGGTTCGGGGTTCGGGGTTCAGGGCTCGATGTTCGGGATTCAGGGTTCGGGGGGGCGGCGATAGTCGCACAGCCGGGCATCCGCGTATTTTTCACGGTATTTACCGCACAAATCAGCGATGATAATATACCTCACGCGGCCAATAGTTGAATATCGTTGAACATCTGCAAGTTGAGCGTGAGGGTGAGCGTGAGGGTGCTTTTCAATTTGCCCCGATGGCGCGTATTGACCGCGGCCAGCGAGTCGCGGACGGC
>JBAYVY010000352.1:0-3288 GCA_041674345.1 Phycisphaeraceae bacterium
GCGGCGTTGCCCACGATCAGGCAATTAGAGACGATCGCGGTTGTATTCGCCCCGTAGATGCCGCCACCATCGTACACCGATGCGCCCGTTGCGGTGGCGCCGTTCGTCAGCGTGAACCCGATCAACGTGGAACCGGCGGCCATGTACACGCAACGGACAGCCGTTCCACCATTGGTGGTCGCAGGATCCCAGTTGCCCTGAATGATCGTCGAGGCGAAATCGTCGTCCAAGCTGCGCACCGTGATGGCCTTGGTGATCGCCACACGGTTGGACCCGACGGCATAGTTGGTGCATCCGCTGCTGTACACGGTGTTATTGGTTACCCACACCACATCGTCCGGCGAGGAGGCGTCGATCGCCGCCTGGATGGTCGTGGCCGCGCCTTCCCAATTGGTGTAGCCGCCGTTCACGTCGTTCGTGCCGTCCGGCGACACATAGCGCTCGGTCGCCCGGACGCCGTTCGCCGTCAACAAGGCAAAAATTGCCGCCAGAATGAATCCCCCTGTCTTCGCTCGCATGGCTTTCATTGTCTCGTCTCCTTCTCTGTTTCGTCCTTCCTGAATTTTACCACACATGATGAAACGCACCAAGCGTTGTCCGTTATAGGGCGCTCCCTTTGCAGGGTCATTTCATCTGCTTTGGACGAAGGGGGGCAAGGTTGCCATGTCGGCAACGGGTTATCTGGTCGTGGGATTACAGCGTGCCGGATCGTCGAATACGTCGGCGCCGAAGTCCTGCGCCATTGGGCCATGGAGCGGAGCGAAGCGACGCGGCAACATCACGCGGGCTGGCGATTACATTTCGCCCTGTGTGCGAGGCTGTCGGCACGAGGCACGCATCCATGGCTATATCTATGAACGAAGCAAAGCGAGTGCGTCCGCGACCGTCAGGCGGCGACACCAGGATTTCAATCCGTTGGCCTTGACGCATCCGCGCGAGTTTTGGATTTCATACAGGCCGATCGCCAGATTGCGCAACGTGGCCAACGCATGCGCCGCCTTGCGGTTCGCGATGCGGCAGGCATCCTCGCCGAGACTGACGTCGCGGCGATGATGCACGCCGTTTTCGATGGCGGACCAGTGGCCGCGGATAACCTCAAGCAGTTCGCCGTCGGTCAGTTCCTGATGGGCGACACTCGATGCGTAGTAGCCGATCTCGTCGCTGGTACCTTCGCGGCGAGGGTCGAGTTCCTCGCGTTCACGCCGCACGGCGATGACTTGCCAGCAGCCACACAGCCCGATTTCCTCGGGGGTCACCGCCACGCGGACGAGGCGGCGGCGGTCGAGACGCCAATGATCCTTTTCCCAGTCCACCGCCTCATCAGGGGGGGGGAGCCTGCTGATCGAGCAGGCGTTGGGCGCGGTCAAGGATGCCGCTTTGGTTGTCTTTCAGGCCGAACAGGTAGTCCCAACCCAACTCCTGGGTCGTGACCCGCGCACTCTCCTGCTGGCAGTGCATCGGATCGGCCGTGACCAAGGCATAGTCGACCTTGGGCAGATCGCGAAGCAGCCGGGGGAATGCGGGAATCTCGTTGCTCTTCTCCTCAATGGGCACTTGGGCCAGCGTCAGCCGCAGGCGGTGCGTTACGGCCGAGAGCAGTTGCAACGGTTTGCCATCGGTGCGCGCGCTGCCACGCAGCGTTTTACCGTCAACCGCCAGTCGCGCAATGACCGACAGTTCCTGTTCCAACAGCCAGTCACCGACAAGGCGGTCGAACCGATGGGTGTCGACTTTACTCAGCACACGATAGAAGGTCGAGTCGCTGGGGGAGGCGTAATGGCCGTCTTCATCCTGTTGGCAACCCAAGGCGCGTAACTGGCGCTGCGTGAACTTGCGGCAGATATCCTCAATCGCCTGATAGCCGCCCGCACCCATCAAGACCGCGACCGCCGCGCACGCCAACACAAACGGCTGGCGGTGTCGCAAGCCATGACCGCCGCGACTGTCGCGCAGTTCGCCAAACCGATCCAACAGCGATTCCAAGGCTGGCGCCTTCCAAGGACACGGCCCCGCTATCCGTTCTTCCTGCTCCGCCAGTTCCCTGGGCCAGCGCCCACGCCGCAGCAAAGCGTAACCGCCGGGCTGGAGTTCCTTCATATACAACTGCTTCGGTTCCCCGTGCTCATCATAGAAGTCCCGACTTGCCCGCTTGAAGCCAGCCGTCGCCCCGACCGCCTCAAAACCGCAGGCCCGGTAACAGACGCCACGATAACGGGTCTCATCGACAAAACTTTCGACCGCCAGGACCGGATGCTCCCACCGCGCCTCCCAGTCGCGCGACAACCGGCGCAGGCATAGCCCTAGGACGCGCGAGGCCAAGTTCGGTAGCCGTTCACGCTCCGGCAACACGAGATAGCGGCTGTTGTTGACCACGAACCCAAGCCGCCGGGCCCGCTGCCGCGGCGACCAGCCAATCCGCTTCTCGCGCCCCTTCAGGTGCAGCGACGCCGCGCTGAAACAGGCCAAGGCAACCCACTCGCCGTCGAGTTCAGCGACGTAGCGCAATGTCCGTCCGACCATGCGCGCACTGCACAGGTAATGCTTCTGTTCCAGTAATTGATCGAATCGTTGCCGCTCCTCCTCGCGAAGCAGTCGGATCGTCACACGTTTGAGAATCTCGGGCTCGGGGGCTAATTCGTGTCGTTTCATGTCGCCGGGGTAGCAAAACCGGCGGCGGCTGTCCAGTCATTTCGCGAAGCACCTCTTCCCCTATTGCTCTTTCCCGCCGCAGATGAAATGACCCTGCTCCCTTTGTAATAGTCCGGATTATCCAGTAGCATGGGCCGCGGGGCGACCGGTTTCTGTCCTTCCGCCAGGGGCTGAATCTTGATCAACCGCATCGACACCGGAATCATATCGAAGGTGAGAGACGGCGCGGCGGGGGCCTTGAAAACCTGCGATACGACCGCACAGGGAAGTTCCACGGCGGAACCTTCGGGGATGTATCCAACGTGACGGGTGGCGTCGAGCCGCCACTGCCGCACCGTGTAACCCGACCACTTCTCGGACGGAAGATCGAGGGTGATCCGCCGATGCGGGGAGTTCGCCGGCGCATCGTACCAGACCAGCACGGCGATGCCCGCCCCGTCACGGAAACCGAAGGCCTGCACCCGGTCATCGCCGCCGTCGATGGCCAGACGGTCGTTATTCTCGGGCAACTGCGCCCACATCCATTGCGCCCAGTAGGCCGGTTTAAGGAAGCCATCCCATGTGATCAATCCGATCGGATAGTACGAGTAATCGCGAACGTTGAAGAGATTTGCCATGTACGCCAGCCCGGTCTCCGCC
>JBAYVY010000353.1:0-3249 GCA_041674345.1 Phycisphaeraceae bacterium
CACGGGGTCAAAAAGCCTCGATTCTGCTTCAAAAACGGCGGTAAGATGAGCCAATGTTCGACCATTTTTCGACAAACATTCGTTTTTGGCTCAAAAACGGCGATCACCCGTGAACGGTTACGTCAGATTGTTATGTACTCGCAGGTGAATATGAAGCCGCGAGATCGATTCTTCGCAAGTTGCCATATAGCATTGATATGGGTCCGAACGTAAATGCGGTACTGTCACTGGATTTGGCTGTGTCGGATTCTCCCTCCGCTCAGGGTCTCCTGTTAATTTCCCCCGAGATGCTAACAAAATGGGGAGAAAGTCGTTGGGTGCAGATCGCGGCTTGTTTGTATGATATTGTCAAGGCGAAAGAATTGGAGAGAGATGAATGTCTGTTTTCGGAATGGATCGAAAGACTAATTCCTGCGGATTATTTTTTGGCATCAGGCAGTATGGTTGCAGAACGTACGACTGAAATTAAATCGACCCAGTATATTTACGAAGGTGAAATATACCAAGAGGACAAGATTACGAAAATCGGCGTCAAGGCACCGATTCAGGGATATCATTTTTCCAGTGATGCCGCCATTGTGACTTTCTGCAAAGAGATTGTGAGGGAAGCTGAAAATGCGGCTCGTGTCGCGGCTGGTGTGCCAAAGATTGGCGAAGGGTGGATATCTGAAGTGGAACTCTATTATGCGTTAAAGGAGGCGTTCTCAGATATCGAGGTAGTTCACCACGCCAGACCAGATTGGCTTGGCCGGCAACATTTAGATGTGTTCTTTCCGTCCTTGCATGTCGCTATCGAATATCAAGGAGCACAGCACGATCGTCCGGTGGAGTGGTTCGGCGGAATCAAGAGCTTTGAAAAAATACAACAGCTCGACGCTCGTAAATTGCGGTTGTGTCAGTCGCATGGTGTGACTTTGATATACGTTCGACCAGGATATACTTTGGAAGATATCAAACTGCAAATTGCCAATGCACGGGAGGGGGAAGCGAGTAGGTCGGGTTGATGATCGGTAGGGTGGGTGGAGGCGTCTTCGCCGAAACCTGTCGATGGGGGATGTGGTAACACTCGTGTCGTCGATGCAATGGGGCGAGTAATGAAACGGGGACGTAGCTAGTTTGCTTCGTCCGCTCTACCCGCCCTACAAGTTTTGCTTCTGTCTTCTCCGTGGTTCTCTGTGGCCCTCTGTGGTGAATCTTTCTTCTTCGCGGTGTGGGATGTGATTGGGGAATGGGGATTGCTAAGCCGCGAGCGGCGGGGGGGCGGGGGTTTGCGGTGCCGGGACGCGGCGTGACGTGATGCTATGGCGCGACGTGTTCCGGGCACCGGATTTACATCCGGTGCTGGGGGGCGACGTGTTTCGGGCGCGGAAAAGGTAAACGGGGGGATGCGTATGTGATCCGCGAAGACGCGCGGCGAGGACGCCGCGGCTGCAAAGGTGGAGGTCATGCCTTGACTTTATTAGCCGCGGCGTCTTCGCCGCGCGTCCCGGGGGGTTTTTATTTGCCGGTCGAGATGGCTCGTTCGGTGACTTCGTGCAGCGCTTCGACGAGCATCGCGGTGGGGCGGCTGAGTTGGCATTGGCGCAATGTGGTGGCGCAGGGGTGCATGAACTTGCCGATGAGACGGTCGGCGAGTTGTTCGACGGCCTGCCGCTGCGCGTCGGTGAGATCGGGGCACGCGGCGAGCGTGCGGGCGACCTCCGCGTCGCGCAGACGGTGGGCGTCGGAATAAATCTGTTCGATCAGCGGGCGAACGCGGCTTTCGCCGAGCCACTGCTCGAAACCGTCGATTTCGTGATCGAGTATTTTTTCGCACAGCGGCATCTGGTTGATGCGGTACTGCTGATTGTCGGCGACGATCCGGCCCAGCGCGTCCACGTCATACACATACACCCCGTTCAATTTCTCAACGCCGGCGTCGATATTCCGGGGGACGGCCAGGTCGATCATGAACAGCGGCTGGTTGTGACGCAGCTTTTGCGCCAGCCGCACGCGGTCGGCGGTGATGATGGCCTTGGGGCAGCTCACGGCGGTGATGACCAGATCGGCGCGGGCCAGTTCCTCATCCATCCGCTCGTAAGGCACGCACGCGCCGTCGCACGCATCGGCCAGGGCGCGGGCGTTGGCGAGGGTGCGGCTGGTGATGGTGAATTGACGCACATCGGCGCTGCGCAAATGCTGGCAGAGCAGTTGCGCCATGTCGCCGGCCCCGACGACGAGGACGCGTTTGTCGGCCAGGTCGGTGAAGATGTTTTGCGCGACATCGACGGCGACCGAGGGGATGGAGACTTTGCGGGTGGCGATGTCGGTTTCGCTGTGAATGCGTTTGGCGACGGAGAATGCGTGATGGAACAGGCGATTGAGGAGGCGGCCGGTGGAGCCCTGTTCGCCGGCTTGCGCGTAGGCGGTTTTGAGTTGGTGGATGATCTGGTATTCGCCGACGACCATGGAGTCGAGGCCGGATGCGACGCGGAAGAGGTGTCGGACGGCCTGTTCGTCGGTGAACTGGTAGAGGTAGTGGCGGAAGTTGTTGACGGGGATGTCGCGGGCTTGAGCGAGGAAACTGACGATATCGTCGGCGGTGGGGGAGCCGGTCTCAGTGGCGACGATCATTTCGACGCGGTTGCAGGTGGAGAGGATGGCGGCTTCGGATTGGGGGAAACGATTGTGGAAGAGCATGAGCGCGGTGGCGACGCCTTCGCGGCTGAAGGCCAGTTGTTCGCGCACTTCGATGGGGGCGCTGCGGTGATTCATGCCGACCAGCAGAATGCTCATGGTTCAGACTCCTTGTCGGCGGCGACGTTCCCGGCGGGCGAGGGAATGATGGCCCAGCCAGATCGACGCGGCATAACCCCACAAGACGATCAATCCGACGGCATAAGCAAGAACGGTGTACTGGAACTGGGTCACAGGGCACCTCGTGTTAAGAAACCCGGGGCGGCGCCCCCGGAAGTAGAAGACTCGCTCTGCCCCAGCTTGACACTTCCGAGGGCGGCTTGTCTGGCGGCGAGTCGATAGCCGCTGACGATCAGGCCGGCGGCGAGCAGGATGACCGGGAGGAACCAGAACAGCAGGGTGCGTTTCATATCGGGATCGAGGGAGATGGAAGCGGGGTGCATGTCCTGGGGGAAGAGGCGGACGGAGAGATAGACGAGGGGGACATCGAGGAAGGCGACGATGCCGTACACGGCGCAGACGGTGGCGCGGCGTTGGGGCGATTCGATGCTGGAACGCAGCGTGAGATAGACG
>JBAYVY010000354.1:0-3219 GCA_041674345.1 Phycisphaeraceae bacterium
CGTCCCTGACGCGGCTGAGCATCCCCAGCCGGTCCCGTTCCTTGAGATTCATTCGAAGTGTCTCCATATGGGGACACTTCTACCTGAGTCCGATGGGGACATTTCTATCTGAGTTCCTACACCCTAACGCGGTGGTTTGCCCAAAGTATGATGAAATGTTACGCTTGTGCGATCCATATTTCTCCGGTAAGACGGCCGGGGAGCATGTTCGGGTCATTGCCATTATGACAACACTGGAATCGCTTACCGATTGTTCCGAAGCACATTTGACGCCAAGGGTGCGGCGGGCGATGGACGCGGCCGTCGCCGAACTCCAACGCCAGCAACATCCCGACGGCTACTGGTGTGCCGAACTGGAAGGCGATTCGATCCTCCAGTCGGAATACATCCTGTTGAAGTGGATCGTGGAGCAGGAAGATGACGAACGTCTGCCACGCATCGCTCGTTACCTGCGACGACAGCAGCGCGAAAGCGACGGCGCATGGGTTCAATATCCCGGCGCCCGGCCCGACCTCAGCGCCACGGTCAAGGCATACTTCGCATTGAAACTCTGCGGCGACGATCTGAACGCGCCCCATATGGCCAAGGCGCGAAAGCTGATACTCGAACTCGGCGGGGCCGAACGATGCAATACGTACAGCAAGTTTTATCTCGCGGCCCTCGGCCAGATGCACTATGACAGCGTGCCGGCCATTCCGCCGGAGATGGTGCTGCTGCCCAAGTGGTTCTATTTCAATCTCGACAAGGTATCGGCCTGGTCGCGCACCATGATTATGCCCCTGTCCATCGTTTCCAGCTATCGCCCCGTGCGACAGTTGCCCGAACCGATGAGCATCATGGAGCTATACAAGAATCACGATTACCTGCACCGGCCTTACACCGAATTCGACAAGCGGCTGATCTCGTGGAAAAACCTCTTCCTCGCCGCCGACAAGGGCCTGAAAATCTGGGAGAAAACCCGCCTCAATCCGCTCCGCAAGCGGGCGCTCCAGCAGATTGAACAATGGATTCTCGATCGCACCAATCACTCCGACGGCCTGGGCGCGATCTTCCCGCCGATGGTTTACATCATCATCGCCCTGCGATGCCTGGGTTACAAAGACGGCCACGAAAAACTCAACGAGGCGTGGGATCAACTGGACCGGCTGATGATCCCCGAAGGCGATGCGATTCGGTTTCAGCCGTGCTTCAGCCCGGTGTGGGATTCGGGTATCGCGCTGTACGCGCTGGCCGAGGCGGGGCTGAAGGCGCATGATGCGCCGATGGTTCACAAGGCGGTGGACTGGCTGGTCAGCAAAGAAGCCAGGCAGGTCATGGGCGACTGGAAAAACAACGTCCCGCACGACATTGAACCCACCGGCTGGTACTTCGAGTTCAACAACGCCTACTACCCGGATGTCGATGACACGGCCATGGTGGCGATGGCGCTGCATCTGGCGGCCAACGACTCGGCCCCGCAGGCCGCGGCGGCGGCCAAACGCGGTGTGCGTTGGCTCATGGCCATGCAGAACGAAGACGGCGGGTGGGCCGCGTTCGATCGCACCATCCACCGACCCATTCTCGAAGCCATTCCCTTCGCCGATCACAACGCCATTCAAGACCCCAGTTGCCCCGACATCACCGGGCGAACGCTCGAATGTCTCGGACACCTCGGCCTCACCCCCTCGCACCCGGCGGTCGTCAAAGCCGTCGAGTTCCTCCAGCAAACACAGGAACCCGAGGGCTGCTGGTTCGGCCGTTGGGGCGTCAACTACATCTACGGCACATGGCAGGTCGTCTGCGGTCTGCGCAACATCGGCGTCGATATGAACGAAGCATGGGTCCGACGCGCAGGCGAATGGCTCCGAAGCGTCCAACAGGAAGATGGCTGCTTCGGTGAATCGGCTGACAGCTACGAAGACCCCAACCTCATGGGCAAAGGCCCCGGCACCGCGTCGCAAACCGCATGGGGCGCGATGGGCCTGATGGCGATTTACGGGCCGCACGACCCCGGCGTGCGCCGGGCCCTGCGATGGCTCTGCGATACGCAGTTGCAAGCCGATCACCCCGACAGCGGCGACAAAGCCGGTTCATGGTACGAACCCTGGTTCACCGGCACCGGCTTCCCCCGCGTGTTCTATCTGCGGTATCACCTGTACCGCTTGTATTTCCCGCTGATGGCGCTGGGGCGCTGGAAGCGGCTGGTCAAGGGGTAAATGACCGATGACGAAGTATCACTATTCGGGGTGGAACGAAACGGGGCAACCGGCTGAGGGCGAACTGGAAGCGGTGAACCAGGGCCATGCGCTGGAAAAACTCAGAGACAAAAAAATAGATGCCGTGTCGCTCACGCGGGTGGAGGTCGCGTCGGCGACCAGTTGGCGTGTGCGGGCGCAAGCCGATCGCTCGCCGCATGACCAGCCGATCAGCGGGTGGGCGCTGATTGGGATCGGCGCGGCGCTGCAACTGGTGGCGGTGCTGTTTATATTCGTGTTCATTCCGCTGGCATGGTTTTGCTCGGCGGTCGGTTCGATTTTCATTCTCGCGGGGGTGATTCGTTGGGCGGTGAAGGGCGCGATGTACGAGGTCGAGCAGCAACAGCAGGACCTTCACGCTTTGCTTCGGGATCTGTATGAGTTGGAAAAATCGTCCCGTTAACCATTCAAGGGGAATTCGCCATGCCGTGGTTTCGCTATATCGGACATGATCGGAACGAAGAGCGCGTTGCGGGAAACATCGAAGCAGTGGACGGCGAAGCAGCGATGGATCTGCTTGAAAAGCAGGGGATCGGCGTGGCGTCGCTGATCATCGAACCAAGCATCAGCGAACTGTTGGCTGCGGGAAAACAGGAACAGCAAACCAACCCCGCGTTCATGTCCGGCTGGATGATGATCGGCCTCGGCGCGCTACTGCAATTGTCGGCCTATCTGATCGCACGAGGCGGCTTGCTCACACTCGCGGTCATCACCGGACTGGCAGGGACAATTTCCTTCACGGCGGGCATCATCCGCTGAGCGGTGGAGCCGATGCAAAATCAACAATCACAAATCATTGAGTTGCTGAAACAAATCGAAGCCAACGCGCACTCACCCCGCCAGCGGGAGCGCGACTGATTGACCGCTTAGCGGCCGTGCAAGAATAACTGATGTGATTTCCTGTGGTAGCCGATATAGGGAGATATGGAACTCGAACGGATTCGAGTGAAGTACATAGCTCTGGTTTCGTCTCTGACGGAACGCA
>JBAYVY010000355.1:0-3217 GCA_041674345.1 Phycisphaeraceae bacterium
CTTTTCCGCATCCCGAATACAACAACAGTCGGCAATGTAGGCGCAGGATTGGGTGGTGGTGCCTCTCGGCAAGACGCCGATAATTCTGTGTCTGCGGCGGGGGGGGCAGGTAAATTGGGAGTAGGCGCTGGGTTTGAGTACGGAAGTGGGCCCGGTGGCACATTGTCGCTTTCTACGCCGGCCCTTTGGGGACCGGATAGCTTGTTTGGCGCGCCGTGTTGGGACTGATGAGTATGCATGGTATGTTGTCTTGGAGATTGGTGGGTGTCCGAGTGATGTCTTCCTTCGCTGGGTGTTTGTGATGCGTCAGCAATCTGACAAGCGCGTAGGACGTCGTGAGATTGTGTTACTCATACCATTGTGGTCTGTCTCATTCCTGCTAATGGCCATTCCTGATGCTTATTGGGACATTTGGTTAATGGGGGTGTTCTATGTATACATGTCGTTACTTTGCGCATTGTGGGTGATTCGGCGACTACCGCCAAGTTGGATGTTTGTACTTATGATAACGGTGGGAAGCTTCTGTGCTGGTGCGGCAGGACTTGCGCTACGAGGTATTCTCGTATTAATTGGTCTAGCTTGACTGAGGTGTAGCGGCCCAGCAGCTTGTCGCAGAGTTCTGTGCGGTGTATGTATGGTTTTTTGGCATTGCGAGTTAACGGTGGTTCGTGCGCGGCGCAGAGTGACCGCGATGAATCTTTAAAAAGCGGATAGATTTTTGCGCTGCTGTGCTGGCGTCAGGCGGCGCGAGGGAGTCGGGCGCGGAAAAGGGGACGGGGGTCATTTTGATGGAAACCACGACCATCGACGCATTGAACCACACCATGAAGGGGCACACCGACGGCGCGGGTCGTGTCATTGAAGCCGTCGATGCGGAGAACAACGTCAGCCACTTCACCTATGACGCCCAAGGGAATCGATTGCGTTCGCGCGATGCGAATGCCATCGGCACGGACAACACATTCGCGGAGAAAAGAAACTATGAAAGCCGGGTCTCCCGGCGGTGGTCCTGATGTGGGATCATCGTCCCAGGATTGCGGGCTGACGCCTCGGATGTTCCGGGGGTCGCCCAAGGACTGAACCGGCACAAGGAGACCCGTATGCGCATCATTCTCGCCATTGACCTGGGCAAATTCAAGAGTGTGGCCTGCATTTACAACACGGCGGACGCCTCGCATGAGTTTCGCACGATTCGCACCACGCCCCCGGAAGTTCACGATCTGATCGTGCGGACGCTGAGCGATGGAGAAGGGAACTTCCGGGGGCGTGTGGTGATCGAGGTCGGATCGGCTGCGGGGTGGGTGAAGGATATATGCGAAGTGTTGGGCGTGGAGATTCAAATCGCCAATCCGAATCACGAGGCGTGGCGCTGGCGGAATATCAAGCGAAAGACCGACAAGGATGACGGGTTGAAGATGGCGAAGTTGTCGGCGATGGATCAGTTGCCGATGGTGACGCTGCCGTCGAGCCAGGTGCGACAGTGGCGGAATCTGATCGCGTATCGGCATACCTTGGTGGGCCGGCGAACGGCGATCAAGAACAACATCAGAGCGATCCTGGATCGTCAGGGATTGTCGCACGCGGCGGGCAAGAGCGGGTGGACGCTCGGCGCGATCGAGCGATTGCGTGAGATGTCCGCGGTGTTGGAAGACGTTGCGGCCGATCAGTTGTGGCGCGGGATGCTGCATGTGGAACTATTGGCGTTGGAACAGATCGAGGGGTTGATCGAGCCGGTGGAGGCGAAGCTGGAGGCGATGGCGCGGCAGGATGCGAGGGTGGCGTTGTTGCGAACGATTCCGGGGGTGGGGCCGCGGCTGGCCGAGACGGTGGTGGCGATGATTGATGACCCCAAGCGATTCAAGACCGGCAAGCAGGTGGGGGCCTATGCGGGACTGGTGCCGCGTCAGATCGAATCGGGCACGATGAGCCGCACCGGACGTATCACCGGCCACGGCAACAAACTGCTGCGCGGGTTGCTGGTGGAAGTGTCGTGGCTGATGCGGCGGTACAACCCCCGGCTCAGTGCGCACTTTGAACAGGTATGCCGTGGCAGCAAGACGCGGAAGAAGATCGCGGTGGTGGCGACGGCGCGGAAGCTGCTGGTGATCTGCTGGGCGATGCTGCGCGATGGCACACGTTGGCGCGAGCCGATACTTCCGGGGGCGACGCCGGGGGCGGCGACTGTGATGCCGACGTGATGCGACAGAGGCATTCGCGCCCGGCTCCCGCCCCCGGAAGCCCCGCGGGTGATGCTGACGCGAGATGAACGAAGGCGGGAGATTCCACGCGATGGACCAGACGACAGCCCGGCTGTCCCCGAAGGTCACGAACCTGACGAAAAGAATGGGCGTCGTCGCATGGAAGTTGAATGGGTCGTCCAACGATCAGTGAAGGACGCAACCCGGATAGGAGCATGAACCCCATCGCGCGAAACTCCCCCTTGACAGACCCGGCTTCATAGGAGGGGAAACGGAGAAAAGAGGATGAGTACATATATTCCCAGGTTGTTGGGCGGATTCAAATCCGAAGCGCAACTCGCCTTTCATCGTGTCGTCGTCATGTTGTGTTTGCCCGCCCCAGGAAACCGGAACATGGGGTGGCCCCGAAGGGGGAGGAGTGAAGAGGGCTGTGCGTCCTTGCGCGGCGCGTTCGGTTTTCAACGCGCGATGCGATGGGCGTCAACGAACGGACACGCGAAACCTATACGATCCTGCTACGTGATGGCGTTTGGCGCACCATCGTGTCGCCGCGAAAAGCGTGGGGTGCAAGCGACTGCGAACCGGGCCTCATCAGCAGGTTAAAATACCCTAACGTTTACCTAACTACTTGGCATCCTGGGGGGTGTTTTGGCCCGGAGCTGGATTGTTCGCGCACCATTCATGCGCATCGGCGAGGCGGAGTTTCGGCGGCGGGAGCAACGATTTTGAGGTTTCTTTTTGGCGGTCGCTTCAGGGGTTGCGGATCTTTCATGATGAATGCGACGCGGTGATGCGCTTTGACGTTGACGCCCGTCCCTGGGTGAAAAGCGATTTGTTGCCTGACTCGGTTTTTGACGCTTGTTGAAAGGGTGCATTATCATGCCGTTACGCTTGGAAACACGTCACGACTTCGATATCGGCCATCGTGCGCAGGCCGGGGCGGGCGCGGAGGATGACGGGGAGGGCGTTGGCGGCGATGGAGCAGGTGGCCAGGTCGCCGTGGACCCCGCCGGGGATGA
>JBAYVY010000356.1:0-3206 GCA_041674345.1 Phycisphaeraceae bacterium
ATGTTAGCTTTTTTCGTTGTTGGTGCATCATGGGCTGTGGAAAATGTTGCGCACCTTGATCCATTGCAGCCGGAAGCGGATCGGCGATTTCAAGAATTGGATAATTTGTTCCGCGACTGCGAAGCCAACGGCTTGAGCTATAAAGTTTCCGTTGAGGAGAAGGTGATTGGTCAGGGCCATATATGGGGCGGAGGTGTGGTCACACACTACCATTTTGGACTCCCCTCGAACATTACCGCCATTTTCAACAAGGGCGGGCCGGGGAAACAACGACTGCTTGAAGCTGAACTCTATTATCGACTGCGCGATCCGAAGTATTCATATTACGCCGGTGTCCTTACAATGGCACATGAAAAATGTGGGCCACCCAAGAAAAACGTACAGCCCATTGCGGATAAAGATAAAGCCGCTTGGGATCGTGAATATGAAAAGTACGCTAAATACCTGATTAATCTGCTTCAAATTACTCCCTACCCCCATCAGAAGCAGGTATTTCTGGACGGAATGCCGCAAGTCTATAAAAAACGACTTTCACAAAACAAACATGAATGGGGGGCAGTGGTTGATCCACCATTTACCATTGAGATTACCAAGCAAGGCGGATATTTCCCGACAACCATGCCGGAGTTCAAGAAAATCGAAGAAGCCCTCGCGTCCTATCAGTCCGACGGACGCACCGACGCACTCCAACAATTGGGGGAGGACAGCGATACGCTCCGCAACTGGACGATGTTTCTGTTCAACGTCGATGACGAAACCCGCATGAAAAATCTGAAGGCGTTTGATATTTACGCCCGGCAGCATAATCAGAGCAAAGGATTCTTTTCCGCGTGGATGATGAACATGCTGGTGGCCATCGGCTATCAATATGACCGCGATGCGGATCAATGCGTGTTGAACCCGGCGGGAAAAATCATGCTCGAATACGCCATCGAACATCCGATCCCTGAAAACATGGACACGTTGCGCATTCTCCGCGAACACGGCAACGCCGATGAAATCGACTCGCTCATCAAAAAGCATCATGCGAGCGAATGGGCGGCGTTCGAGAAACAATACCGCCGCGAACCGGCGAATAAAAGGGGATGAGTACAAATGTTGACCGCGAAGGGGCGGGTGTGTGAGGTGGGGGCATGGCCGGAAGCACGAGACAACAACCCGGCGGCGCGGTGTTTCACGCTCCCAATCATGGCAGAATTCCTAAACATATGTACTCATCCCCTTTTCTTCCCCCTTTTCTTTCCTGCGGCGGCAACCCGCAACCCGCAAAAATGGAAGGCGTTGAAGCAAGCACGACCGATGCACGGCCGATGCGGCGTCGCATTCACCGACGGGGCGCGTTATGCTTCGCCCACTTTTCAGATGGAGGCCTGTCATGGCGCATTTCAGTTTGCTGGCGGCGATGGTGATGGTGTTCGCGGTGGTCGGCGCGGCATTCGGTGCCGAGCCGGGGCTTCCGGGGGCGGGGGAGCCGATGGCCGCCCCGCATCCGTTCGAGGCGTTGCTGGGTTCGCGCATCCAGCGCACCATGACGCTGCTGGAAACCAGCGACGAAATGCGTCATCCGACCATCCGCATTCTCTGCTACGGCCAGTCCATCGTCGCGCAGGGCCACGTCTCCCGCGCGATCGAAAAAATGGCGAAGGAACGCTACCCCCACGCCAAGGTCGAAGTGCGTAACAGCGCCATCGGCGGATACACCGCCCCGACACTGGTGCGCCCCGCCATTCAGGACATCGCGTCCTGGTACCCCGATCTGGTGGTGTTCCATGTTTACGACGGCGAAGACTCCGGCGAACTCGAACGCATCGTCCGCGACATCCGCACACAAACCACCGCTGAACTTCTGATGTGGACCCACCACCTCGATTTCTACGGACCCGACGGCACCGAACGCGACGCCGGACGCGATCATGCGTCCAACATCCGCCGATTGCTGGCGCAGAAATACGGCGCGGAACTCGTCGAACTGCGCGAAGAATGGCGGGCATGGCTCGCGGCGAACCCGCGGATCAACCGCAAAGACCTGCTGGTGGACAACATCCACCTGAACGCCAAGGGCGGCGAACTGATGGCGGAACTGGTGATGCGCCACTTCCGATACAACACGCTGTTCCCCAGCTTCTGGGCGGATCGGATTCGCGGTTACGAAGCGCGAACCGCGCTGGAGGAACCGGCCTCGCCGATCACGCTGACCGGATCGTGGAAACGCTGGGGCAATGCCGCCGGCATAGATACCCCCGGAAGTTCGGGCACATTGCGACTGGCATTCCGCGGCAATCGCGTGACGGCGGAGCTTTGGCCGGTCGGCGGAAAACAGGGTCATGCGAAAGTGCTGATCGACGGGCGTTCGCCGTCACAATGGCGACAGGCATATGCGGTGACGCGCTCCAACCCCAATCCGCTGAACGCGGGCCGGCCGATGTGCAATCGTCTGATACCCGGCCCCACGCCGATCGCCGAGAACTGGACCATTCACCTCAGCGACATCAGCGAAGACGGCAAGAAGTTCAAGTTCACGGCGGTCGGTTCGGTGACGGGGCCTGACGGCGAGGGAACGAATGAGACGGCGGTCTTCACGTCGAAGTCGGGGCGGATCAGTTTCGAGCCGCGCGACATCACGCTGGACGACATCGCGGGGTACATGAAGAAGCCGTGCCCGAAGGAAGCCGATTTGATCTGTTCGGTGGTGCTGCTGGGAACCGATGAATTCACGTGTTCGGCAACCGTGGCGAAGGGCGACGTGCCGGAGGTGACGCTGATTCAGGGAATACCGAACGGCGAACACGTGCTGGAGATCGTGACGGCAGGCGACGGCCCGGTGGCGATCAAAGAGTTGACGGTGCATCGCCCGCCGGTGGAGTGAGGGGGAATGGGTGATTTGTGATTTGTGATTTGGTGATTTGTGATTTGGTGAAGTGGAACGTGTTCGACGGGTGATTGATGGACAAGGGGGCGATGCGATGGAACTCATCCTGCTACCTGTGTTGTTCATTCTGGTCATCCCCATTCTTGCGGCAATGGGAATCGCTCATGGAGCGCGACGCATTCGCACCAAACGACGGGGCGGTCGCGTCTTCGTAAGCGTCGGGGTTTTCGTGTTGTTGATGGATGCGTGGGGCGTCGCCAGCGGCATCGCGGAGATGAATCGGGTTAGTACGTTTTGGGAATGCCAGGAGAATCTGGGAAGGAAGCTGTTTCCCGAA
>JBAYVY010000357.1:0-3190 GCA_041674345.1 Phycisphaeraceae bacterium
CCCGTGGTCGCCATCGACAATTTCAACGATTACTACGATCCGCGACAGAAGCGGCGCAACGTCGCGGGATTCGAGAAGCATCCGTTGGTGACGATGGCGGAGGTGGATATTCGGGATACGAGCGCGATCATGGGACTGTTCGGGAAGCACAAACCCCGTGCGGTGGCGCATCTGGCGGCGATGGCGAATGTGCGATACTCGATCGGGCGCACGCCGCTATATACCGAGGTGAATATCAACGGTTCGGTGAACTTGCTGGAGGGGGCGAGATTGAACGGGACGGGGACGTTCGTGTTCGCATCGACCAGCAGTGTGTACGGGAACACGGCGGTGCTGCCGTTCGTGGAAACCGACAGTTGCAATCAACCGTTGTCGGCTTACCCGGCGAGCAAAAAAGCGATTGAGATGATCGGTTACACGTATCACAACCTGCATCAGATGAACTTCACGGCATTGCGGTTTTTCAGCGTGTACGGCCCGCGCGCCCGGCCGGACATGATGCCTTACATGACGACGGACGGCATCGTGCATGACAAGGCGATCACGCTGTTCGACGCGGGGCGGATGAAGCGGGACTGGACGTTTGTGGGGGATATCGCGGCGGGGGTGGAGGCGGCGCTGGATCGCCCGTTGGGTTATGAGATTATCAATCTGGGGCGGGGGGAGCCGGTGCTGATGGCGGATTTCGTGCGCATCGTGGAGGAACTGGTGGGCAAGAAGGCGAGATTGGAGACGCCGGCGGCCCCGGCGAGTGAATTGAAGATCAACTTCGCCAGCATCGACAAGGCGAGGAAGTTGCTGGGTTACCACCCGACGACGGACGTGCGGACGGGGATGACGCGGCTGTGGGAATGGTATCAACACGAGTACGTGAAATGACGAATGACGAAATCCGAATGACGAATGAAATTCCAATTTTCAAATTCCAAATCCAGGATCACGTCGTGGCTATTGAACATTGGCATTTGGAGTTTCATTCGTCATTCGAGTTTCGTCATTCGTCATTTTCGACCCCGCTGGAGCGACGCCCCGGCTTGGCCGATATACTGGTGAGGTCGGTTTCCAAGGCCTGTCGCTGTCACCGCGGAGTTGAATGATGCGAATCACGATGGTCGGCACGGGATATGTCGGACTGGTCACGGGCACGTGCCTGGCGAACACGGGTAATCACGTCACCTGCCTGGACGTGGACCCCCGGAAGATTGACATGCTCAACAAGGGCCAAAGCCCCATCTACGAGCCGGGGCTGGACACGCTGATCGCGCGTAACGCCAAGGGGGGTCGGTTGAAGTTCACGACGGACAAGAAGTCGGCCTACGAATCGGCGGAGGCGATTTTCATTTGCGTGGGCACTCCGCCGGACGAGTCGGGCCACGCGGATTTGAAGTTCGTATTCGAGGTGGCGAAGGACATCGGCACGTTCATCGAGGCCGGGCCGGGCGAGTTCGGCGGGCCTGAGAACGAGGAACCGAAAATCGTCATCGTCAAAAGCACCGTGCCGGTCGGCACCAACGCGCGGGTCAAGCGCGAAATTCTCAAGCACACGCAAAAGGCGTTCGTCATGGGTTCCAACCCGGAGTTCATGAAGGAAGGCGACGCGATTCACGATTTCGCGCACCCCGACCGGGTGGTGTTGGGCGTGGAGGACAAGCGCACCGGCGAACGGTTGCGCGATTTGTACGAGCCGTTCGTGCGACAGGGCAATCCGATTTTCGTGATGGATATTCCCTCGGCGGAGATGGTCAAGTACGCCAGCAACACGATGCTCGCCACGAAGATCAGCTTCATCAACGAGATCGCCAATCTGTGCGAGAGTTACGGGGCGGACATTGACGAAGTGCGTCGCGGCATGTGTGCCGACCAACGCATCGGCAAGGCGTTTTTGTACCCCGGCCTGGGCTACGGCGGGTCGTGCTTCCCGAAAGATGTCAAGGCGTGCATCAGCATGGGCGAACGCTCGGCGACCCCGGCGGCGCTGCTCGCGGCGGTCCACTCGGTCAACCAGGCGCAACGCTTCGTGTTCCTCAAAAAAATCATCGATCACTTCCACGGATCGGTGACAGGCAAACGCATCGCGTTTTGGGGCATCGCCTTCAAGCCCGGCACGGACGACATCCGGGAAGCGCCGGCGATCACGCTGATGAGCCAGCTCGTCGATCACGGCGCGGAGGTCACGGCGTTCGATGAGGTCGCGGCGGAGAACGCCGGTCGTCAGATGGGCAATCGCATCAAGCTGGTGAAGGACATGATGGATTGTCTGGACGGGGCGGACGCGCTGGTGATCTGCACGAACTGGGGCGAGTTTTTGCATCCGGAGTTTGAGCAGATGAAGGAGCGAATGACCCAGCCGCTGATTTTCGATGGGCGGAACCTGTATCGACCGGAACAGATGAGCGAACTGGGCTTCACGTATTATTCGGTGGGTCGGCCCGTGGCGCGACCCGTGACTGTGCGGACCCTTCCGGGGGCCGTTCCGGGAACCCTTCCGGGGGCGTAAGCCGATTCAACGGGGCAAGCGTGTGTGTGAGGTCAAGGAACAGCCAGTGCGAATGACGGATACGACCGCGCCGCAAACGCGGCGGGGGCAATTCATTGCCCCCGCCGATTCCGTTGCCCCCGCCGACTCACGGGGATTCGGCGCATGGATGCGGTCGAACCCCTGGCATCCGCGCGTCGTGCCGGAGATGGCGTACCTGGTGTTGATGTCGCTGGGCATGGCGGTGCAGTCGTGGGTTCCGGCGATGTATCCGGCGGCTTACGCGGTGCAGTGCGGCGTGACGGTGGTTTTGTTGTGGCGGTATCGGAAGTTGCTGCCGGAGTTGACGCTGAGTTTTCACTGGATCGCGTTGCCGGTCGGCGCGTTGGTGTTTGTGGTGTGGATGCTGCTGGGGATGGGGATGGCGGCCAATTTTCCGGGGCGATTTGAAAACGAGGGTTGGAATTATTTCACGCACCTGGGCCCGGTGGGCGGATGGATCATGCTGGTGCTGAAGTTCATGGGCATGTGCCTGGTCGTGCCGCTGTTCGAGGAATTGTTCAATCGTTCGCTGATCCCGCGGTCGTTTTCACATTTTCGCAAGACGGGCATCGGCCTGGTGAATCTGGCGCAGGACATGCCGGTGCTGGATGACGTGTTGCTGGAAAACAAGTGGGCGAAAAAAGCGGTGCGGCATCACCACGTGTTCGCCGA
>JBAYVY010000358.1:0-3188 GCA_041674345.1 Phycisphaeraceae bacterium
ATTCGGTGACGCGGTGGTCGGCGAGGCGGGTGATGCCGAGATCGTCGCAGCGGCGGGTGAGGGCGTTGAGGACGGTGTGAGCGTTGTCGGTGGTGGGGAAGAGTTTGCCGGTGGACTCGCGTTTGAGGGTGACGCCGAGCGAGGCGAACCAGTCGATGGTTTGTTGAACGGAGAACGCGGCGAGGATGTTGCGGACGATGGGGCGGTGGCCGTGGTAGTCGTCGGGCGTCACCACGTCATGCGTGACGTTGCATCGGCCTCCGCCGGAGACGAGGATTTTCGCTCCGCCCCCGGCCCCCGGAAGTTTGGAAGAATCCAACAGAAGAACCCGAGGCGGCGCTTCGCTCCGCCTCGGCTTGGAGGATGCGGCGAAGATGGCGGTGGCCAGACCGGCGGCCCCGGCGCCGATGACGGCGACGTCGCAGGTATCGGTTGTTCCGGGGGCGGGGGCGGGGGCGGGGGCAATTTCCGGGGGCATGGCGGAGAGTTTACCGCTTCGCTATGGTGATGGATATGCAAGGCAAGGGATGGTTATGGCTGATGGGATTGTTGATCGCGGCGGTGGGGCTGCGCGTGGTCGCGCCGAGCGATCTGTATGACAACGATCAGCCGAAGACGGTGGCGTACACGGTCGATATGGTGACGCACGGCGGGGGGCACTGGGCGTTACCGGTCGATATGCTGGGCCGGCCGGCGACCAAACCGCCGATGTTCAATTGGATCAGTGCGCCGTTTGTGATGATGTTCGGCGCGAGCGAGGTGACGCTGAAGTTACCGGCGATTTTGGCGGGGGCGTGTTGCGTGTTACTGATCGTGTGGGCGGGCGGGGGGATCGCTAAGCCGCAAGCGGCGATGGTGGCCGGCGCGTTGTTTATCGCCAGCACGATCGGCATGAAGTTGCTGTATCTGGCGAGGCCGGACGGGGTGTTGGCTGCGTTCATGGTCGGGGCGTGGTGGTTTGGAACGATGGGGTTGAAGACGGGAAGACCGCGACCAGTTCCGGGGGCGGTCGCGGCTTTGTTGTTTTGGTTGTGTGTGGCGGGCGCGGCGTTGAGCAAGGGGCCGGTGGCGGTGATCCCGCTGATTTACGTGGTACTCGCGGCCAAGCTGATCGAAGGCGAATGGCGCGCCGCGTTGCGCCTGCGATGGAGCTGGGGCCTGCCGCTGATGCTGCTGATCGTCGGCGGCTGGATGGTTTGGGCTTACACGGCCAACCCCACGGGCTTCACCGATGGTCTGATCGGCGACATGATGCGTTCCGGCTCGCGGGCCGACCGGGGGATTATTCCGGGGGTGTTGAACAGTATGTGGAAGATGCCGGTGCAGTTTGTCGCGCGATTTTTGCCCTGGTCGATTTTTGTGATCGCGTGGCTGGTGCAGGTTTCACCCCGCCGGTGGTTCAGGCATGAACTGGGCCCGGCGGTGTTGTGGGTGTTGTTGATCGTCGGCCTGTTCGCGCTTTCGCCGCGCCATCGCCCCGATTACCTGGCGCCGGCGTTCGGCCCGGCGGCGCTGATCGCCGCGGCGTGGCTGATCGAAACCGGCGTGGAGTTCGGCTTGTCCGTCCGCCGCGTTCTGCTCGCCTGTGCCGCGATCGTACTCGGCCTGGGCACGTATTACCTGCATTTCAACAGTGCCGCGAAAACGCAATACGGCGAAAACACCCGCCAGTTCGTCGTCGCCGTGAAACAGACCGTTGGCGAACAGCCCGTGACGTGCATCGACACCGGCTACAACCCGCTGCAACCGTTGCTGGGCATGAATGATCCCCTGGGGGTCGGCAGCGGCTGGCTGATTCGTCCCGTCGATGACAACGATCAACCGCTGCTCCGTTCCAAACCCCTGCCGGAAATGCGCAACGGCGAACCGGGCGTCGTGGGTCTGTTTCGGGTGAGCCCGCGGTGACAGCCATGCGCGATCAACCCCTCCTCCCAATCCGTGACCTGGTCGTCTCCTTCCGCACCGAACGCGGCGCCGTCCGCGCCGTCAACGATCCGCCGATCCGCCGATCCGCCTGCACGGAAACAGGGATGATTCCCCCTCCCGTCGCCGATACAATAGAATACCCAATCAGCCATCGCGCATCGCCGGATTAGACTTTTTCGGTTGCCAATCCATGATTCCAGCACTCCAGCCATTCCAATCCTCCATCGAATCGCTATGCCGCCGGTATCATGTCCGGTTGCTCGAAGTGTTCGGCTCCGCGCTTGACGCGAGATCCCTTGATGACTGCCACGACGTGGATTTCCTCGTCACCTTCGCCCCCGACGCCACACCGGATTTGTTCGGCGATTACTTCGATCTCAAGTTCGCCCTTGAAAAACTTTTCAACAAACCCGTGGACCTCGTCCAGCCGGGCGCTATCCGCAATCCTTACTTCCGACAAGCCGTCAACCAATCCAGGACCTTGCTTTATGCAGCATAGCGCCAAGACACGGTTGCACGACATCCTCCAGGCGGCGACCCATATCCAGTCCTACGTGCAGGACAAATCGCTACAGGATTACCTCCAATCACGCATGTTGCGCGCCGCCGTCGAACGTGAATTCGAGATCATCGGCGAAGCTCTCAATCACGCCCTGCGACAAATGCCGGAATTGGAACATCGCATCCCCGATGTCCGTAAAATCATCGGCTTCCGTAACCTGCTGATCCACGGCTATGCCGTCGTCGAAGACGAGCAAGTCTGGCACACCCTCCATAAAAGTCTCCCAACATTAATCCGCGATATTCAGGCCATCATTCATGAGTGAACAACCCCTCCTCCAAATCCGCGACCTGGTCGTCTCCTTCCACACCGAACGCGGGGCCGTCCGCGCCGTCAACGGCGTCAACCTCTGCGTCTATCCCCGACAAACACTCGCCATCGTCGGCGAGTCCGGCTCGGGCAAGTCCGTCACCTCCATGTCCGTCCTCCAACTCATCCCCACACCCCCCGGTCGCTACGACTCCGGCCAAATCAACTTCCGCGGCGAAAACCTCCTCGCCCTCAATGAAAAGCAAATGCAGAAGGTCCGCGGCGCCCAGATCGCCATGATCTTCCAGGAGCCGATGACCTCCCTCAATCCCGTTTACACCATCGGCTGGCAAATCCTCGAAGCCATCACGCTCCATCAAAAAGTCACCAAAGCGCAGGCCGTCGAAATCGCCACGCAGGCGCTCCGCGATGTCGGCATCGGCGAACCCCG
>JBAYVY010000359.1:0-3180 GCA_041674345.1 Phycisphaeraceae bacterium
ACCGCCAGCCCATAGCTCCTCGCATGATCGACATTCCGCGGGTTCGTATCCACCACCGTGATCCGCGACCGATACTCCCCGATCAACGCCTCCGCCACACGCTGACCCGCAGGCCCGAACCCCACAATCACAATCCGATCCGCCTGCATTGCCCCTTCTGCTTCAAGCCGAGGCGGAGCGAGTCTTCGAGCGTCGCCTCGGGTTCCCCCGGCAACCCATCTCGCCGCCCGCGGCCCCAGCCGCACCAGATAAGGCGTCACCATCAGCGTCAATATCGTCACCGCGATCAATAACCGATATTCCTCTCCCGCGATCACGCCCCCCGCCATCGCAGCCCCCGCCAGCACGAAACTGAACTCACCCACCTGCGCCAGCCCCAACCCGCCCGCCAACGCCATCCCCCGCGACAATCCCGTCATCCGCAACACGCCCCACGTCACCGCCGTCTTGCCCCCCACCACCAGCAACACCACCCCGATCACCAGCACCGCATGATCCGCCGCCCATTGAAAATCACCCAGCATCCCGATCGACGCGAAAAACAGCGTCACCAGCAACGTCTTCACCGAACTCACATCCGATCTCACCTGCACCGCGAACGGCGAACCGGCCAGCAACAACCCCGCGATGAACGCTCCCATCGCCGGGCTGATCCCCACCCACGCCGCGCCCACCGACGCACCCATCGCCGTCACCACCGCCAGCAAAATCGGCAACTCCCGGTTCTTCGTCCACGTCCGCAGGTTCAGCAAATAAGGCGTGACATAATTCAACATCACCAACATCACCCCAACCATCCCCGCCCCCAACACCAGCGTCTTGCTCACCTCCCACAACGCCGCGCCAACACCGCCCTGTCCGCCCAGTGTGCTGACCAGCAACATCAGCGGCACCACCGCCAAATCCTGTATCAGCAACACCCCCACCGTCGCCCGCCCGTGTTCGCTGTCGATCTCCGCGCGATCCGTCAGCATCCGCAGCACGCACGCCGTACTCGACATCGTGACCATCGCGCCGACGGCGACCGCCGCCGCCGCGCTCAATCCGAACAGCCCCCCCGCCGCCGCCGCGACCGCCATCGTCAGCACCACCTGCGCCGCCCCGCCGATCCACACCGCCCGACCCATCCGCATCAATCGCCCGAATGAAAACTCCAGCCCGATCGTGAACAG
The DNA here is from genome assembly GCA_041674345.1 of Phycisphaeraceae bacterium. Classification (GTDB taxonomy): domain Bacteria; phylum Planctomycetota; class Phycisphaerae; order Phycisphaerales; family Zrk34; genus JBAYVY01. Next base: position 1,173 of record JBAYVY010000359.1, read on the forward strand.
CAGCATCGCCACCCCCAACTCCGCGATGATGTGCAGCGACGCATGTTCCTCCACCAGATTCAATCCGTGAGGCCCCACCATCGCCCCCGCGACCAGATACCCCACGATCGCGTGCTGACGGAACTGCTCCGCCACCGTCCCCAGCACCAGCGCCGCGGTCAGCAATATCAACACTTCAATCAAAGCCGCCCATGCGTCCATGCGTGATGCTCCCTGATGTACCCGGCCCCAAGTTTACCACGCATGTTTTTACCATGCCGCCGCGTCCTCCCTCCCCCGCTCCGCGGGGTGCTGAAAGTGCTTGTTCACCCGTGTTTGCTGCTTCCGCCACCCCACGCTACTGCTCCGTCGCTTGTGAACTGATGGATTGTTTTCGGTCTTCTTGCCGATGGGATAAGCAACGCCCGGACAAGGAGACCTGCGATGCAGAAGAAGTATGTGGTGACGCTGACGGACGAGGAACGCCAGACGCTGGGGATGATGATTTCGCGTGGCAAGGCGGCGGCGCGGAAGCTGACGCGCGCGCGGATTCTGCTGAAGGCCGATCAGAGTCCCGGGGGGCCGGGGCTGGAGGATACGACGATCGGCGAACAGGGGCAGGCGGGCCGGGCGACGGTGGAACGGGTGCGCAAGCGGTTTGTCGAGGAAGGATTCGAGGCGGCGTTGGAACCACACAAGCCGCGCCGGACGTACTTGCGGAAGCTGGATGGCGACGGTGAGGCGCATCTGATCGCGTTGGCGTGCGGCGAACCGCCGGACGGACGAAGTCGCTGGACGTTGCGGTTGCTGGCGAATCGAATGGTGCGTCTGGAGTATGGGGATGAATTGTCCAAAGACACCGTGGCACGCGTGCTCAAAAAAACGAACTCAAGCCGTGGCTGAGCAAGCAGTGGTGCATCCCGCCGAAGCAGAACGCGGAGTTCGTCTGCAAGATGGAAGATGTGCTGGAAGGAACCGATCCCCGACGAACAACTGACCGGCTGGAAATACTTCCGCCGGTTCCTGCCGCTGTTGGATCGGCTGCATGATGCGGGAACGGCGCGTGATCGGGCTCACAATCGCACGCCGCATTACGATCGGTACCTCGCGCTGCGACTGATCTTCTTTTTCAACCCCATCGTCACGTCGATGCGCGGCCTGGTGCAGGCCGGCGCGTTGAAGAAGGTGCGACAACAGTTGGGCGTCGACGCGGCCGACGCCGCGAGAACGCCAAGCCCTCCACGCCCCCCCCGCGTAAGCCGACCGCGGACCATCCCTGGCGGCAATCGTTCGCCGGGACCGGCGAACGATCAAAGGGGACGCTTCTACTGAGTTCAAACAGGGGACATTTCTACTTGAGTTGCAAGAGGGGCGGTTCTAAATAGTTGCTTGGGATGGGGTTGCGAAACGGGGTTTGTCAGGCGATTTCAGTTGCGACGACGGCGGCGGCATCGGCGAGGTTTTCGGCCGACAGTTCCGCGGCGGGCAACCAGTGGACGCCCCGGTAACGCTTCAGCCAGGTGCGCTGCGCCTTGGCGAAGCGGCGAGTTTCGATTTTGGTTTTCTCGAACGCCTCGTCCATCGTCAGTTGACCGGCAAGGGCCGCGAGAACCTGCTGATAACCCAATGCCTTGGCGGCCTGCACACCGAGCAAACCCGCGTCATGCAACCGTCGGGTTTCGCTGACGAGGTCTTCGCCGCCGTCGGTCGGATGGAACATGAGTTTCACTCTGGCATTGATGCGCGGGTTGATGACCGCCGCGGGCCAGTCCAGGCCGATGAGGATGGGGTTGTGTTTGTATGTCGTATGTCGAATGTCGGATGTCGGATGTTGGACGCTGGCTGTTGGCTTTTCGCTGAACGCGCCGTCGGCCCATTGCTGTTGTTGGGTGCTGATGGGCTTGCCGGTTTGGTGATGGACTTCCAGGGCGCGGACCAGGCGTTTGTGGTCGTTGGGATGGATGCGTTCGGCGGCGGCGGGGTCGATCCGTTTCAACCGTTCGTGCAGTTGTTGCGGGGTGACGTCGGC
>JBAYVY010000360.1:0-3139 GCA_041674345.1 Phycisphaeraceae bacterium
CCCTGTATAGCGCCCCATCGGCCAACACGCAAGTTTTCGCCGGTTATCCACAGCTTTTCGAGCCGTTGCAAGCCAATCGTTCATCGCCCCGATGACGGATGGGGTTTTTCAGAGGCCCCGAAAGAATAACCCATGACCAATGTCAGAACCCCGATTCCGCCCTCCTTTTCGTCATTCGTCATTCGGATTTCGTCATTCGTCATTCTCACCCCATCGCATGAAACACCCCGCGCAACGCCGGGCACAACTTCTGATACTCCCCGTGCAGCGCCCGATACCGCTCCACACTTCCGGTGGCGGGCAAATACCGCTTCCGCACCGTCACCAGCTTCCCGCACGCCTCCGGCACACTGCGATACGCCCCCGTTCCTGAATTGCTCATGCACGGATGCCCCCGGAAATTTTAAGAACCGTCGAATTGAAAATATTCGCGTCTGGCAACTGACCACGCAAACCTGGCACACGGGGCATCGTGAAACCGACAATTACCAGCGTCTGGTGCGTGTGCCGCTGAACGTGCGGAGCGGCGGGTTGCGATTGATCGTTGAGCAAACGTGGGGCGACAGCGACGAGGCGAGCGTGTTCGCATTCGATGTGTCGGACACGAGGGATGATGTGCGGACGCCATCGACCGAAGCGATGGACGGTCCGCGCTTTCGCCAGACGGTGGAAGCGATCCAGCCGTCAGCTGGGGTACTTTAGAGCGATTGGCGTAAATCATCTTTATCTTCCTGCGATGCGGGTTTCTACGGCGTGTGCGATCCAACACCGCAAGTCATTGCGGCGCCATGGAGCGATGAAGATGGTTGACGCCGCCTGTGCCGGAGTATTCGCACAAAGCGTTTTACTCAGCAAATCACGGGTGGAATCGGGGTGGGCGGGGCGATGGCCGGGGCGATGAAAAACCCCGGTCATGGGACCGGGGCAGGAGGGTTGGAAGAGGTTTTGGCTTCGCGAAGCCGCGAGCGGCTGAGGGGGTTACAGGCCCACGGCGTAGCGCACGAACGTCGTCAGTTTCACGCCCTTGGGCAGCGTCTGGCCGACGGTCTTCTTGTTTTCCATGTCCTTGACATAGGGCTGGCCCAGCAGGGTGTGGTCATCGACCCATTTTTTGTATTTGCCCTGTGCGATTTTCTCAGCGATCTGTTCGGGCTTGCCGGAGTCGATGGCTTCCTGCTTGGCGTCGGCCAGCGCCTTGGCCTTGGCGGCGGGGTCCAGGCCGGTCTCGTCGATCGAGCTGGGGGTGGGGACGTAAGCGGTGATGTGCTGGCAGACGCCGGTGAGCAGTTCATCCTCAGCCGGTCCCTCGGCGGCGACGATCACGCCGAGCTTGCGGTTGTGGTGGATGTAGAAACCGATCTTTTCCGAGGCGACCTTCACGCCGCGGCGGATCGAAATGTTTTCCTTGATCGTGATGCGAAGCTGATCGACCAGTTCGGTCATGGCGGGTGTCACGGCGAAATCGGTTCCGGGGGCGGCGACGCCCAGTTCGGCGATCTTCTGCGCCGCGCCGACGAAGCCGTCGTTGCGTGCGGCGAAGTCGGTCTCGGCGTTCAGTTCGATCATCACCGCGGCTTTGCCGTTGGTCGCCACGGCGATCGCGCCTTCGGCCGCGGAGCGGTCGGTGCGTTCGTCCATTTTGCCCTTGAGCTTTTTGCGAAGCAGTTCGACGGCGGCCTCGGCGTCGCCGCCGGTTTCCTCAAGGGCCGCCTTGCAGTCCATCATGCCCAGACCCGTGCGCTGACGCAGAGCCATTACGTCTTTGGCGGTGATCGCCATGGTGGTTCTCCTGGTGAGGAATTGTCGATTAAAAGTTAAGTCGAAAGTGGGAAGGCGGAAGGCGGAAGTGTGATGCGGAAATCTGAACTTCCGACTTTCCACTTCCGACTTCCCACTTGGTTTTTCAGTTCGCCGCGTGGGCTTGTTCGGCGGGGTTGGCTTCCACGACCGGTTCATCGCCGGCGGGCTTGGCGGCATCCTCGGCGCGGAACTGCGACCGGCTGCTGGAGCGACGCCGACGCTGGTCGCCGCCCGCCGCGTCCTCACTTCCGGGGGCGCGTTCCTTGCTGATTTGCGCCCGGGCGGTTTTGCCTTCCTTGGCCGCTTCGGTCAGTTCCTTGACGACCAGTTCGATCGCGCGCATCGCGTCATCGTTGCCGGGAATCGGAATGTCCGCCATGTCCGGGTCGCCGTCGGTGTCCAGCAGGCACACCGTCGGAATGCCCAGCGTTTTCGCTTCCTTCACGGCATTGACTTCGCGGCGAACGTCGATGATGACCAACGCCCCCGGAAGACGATCCAGGGTTTTAATCCCGCCCAGGTTGCGTTGAATCTTTTTGCGTTCGCGGGTCAGTTGGCTGGCCATCTTCTTGGAATAGTTGACCCAGTCGGGGCTGTCCATGAGGGTTTCGAGTTCTTCCAGACGCTTGAGCCGGGCGCGAATCGTGCGGAAGTTGGTGAGCGTACCGCCCAGCCAGCGTTCGATCACGTAGGGCATTCCCGCTTCGACGCACATGGTTTCAATCGACGGCCGGGCCTGACGCTTGGTGCCGATGAACAGCACGTCCTTGCCCTCGGCCACCGTGCGGGTGATGAACTTCTTGGCCAGCAGCAGACCCTTGATGGTTTGTCGCACGTCGATGATGTGGATGCCGTTCTTCTTGCCGTGGATGTAAGGCCCCATCTTGGGGTTCCATCCGGCGGTGCGGTGGCCGTAGTGAATGCCCGCCTCGATCAGATTCTTCACCAGTGATGACATGACAGCAGCTCCGATTCAGCGACACCTGCGGTACGAGTCGGTCAGCAAGCACTCGGCAACATTGGCCGAGCGCGGCTCCATCCGCACAAGGGCGCTTGGGTTGAAAAAATCGCCTTCCCGCAAAAGGTGGGAAGGCACATCTGAAAAACCTCCGCGATGGCCCGGCGAACATCACCGGTCCAAAGCCCGACCGCTGACCGCAGCCGGAACGCATCATCATAACCGGGGGCTGGGAATGACTCAAGGCGCTGATGCGCAACTGTAGGAACTCAGATAGAAATGTCCCCATCGGACTCAGGTAGAAGTGTCCCCATATGGAGACACTTCGAATGAATCTCAAGGAACGGGACCGGCTGGGGATGCTCAGCCGCGTCAGGGACG
>JBAYVY010000361.1:0-3122 GCA_041674345.1 Phycisphaeraceae bacterium
CGTTCTCGACTCGCTGGCCGCGGTCAACACACGCCATCGGGACAAATTGAAAAGCACCCTCACGCTCAACTTCACGCTCAACTTGCAGATGTTCAACGATATTCAACTATTGGCCGCGTGAGGCATAACGATGAACCGCCCAACTTGCACTCCGCGCTTTGTACGCATTGTATCAAATCCACCGAAAACCAAACGGACCTCCCCGTAGCTCAGGGTGCATGATGGGGGTCCGCCGGGTGGTTGCTTTTCATGGCGGGGTTTGCCCGGTAAACTACTCGCTCCTTACGCACCCCCCCGCGCACCCCATTGAGGTATCCATCCATGAGTTTTGAGATTGAATTCGTCCACGGTCGTCAGGTTCTCGATTCACGCGGCAATCCCACGGTGGAAGTGGAAGTGTGGCTCAGCGGCGGAACGGTCGGCCGCGCCGCCGTGCCGTCCGGTGCCAGCACCGGCGAGAATGAAGCGTGTGAACTGCGAGACGGCGGCGACGCCTTCGGCGGGAAGGCCGTGACCAAGGCCGTGAAGAACGTCAACGATCTGATCGCGCCGGAGTTGCTGGGCATTGACGCGCGTGAACAGGAACTGATCGACCGGATCATGATTGATCTGGACGGCACGCCGACCAAGAAGAAGCTGGGCGCGAACGCGATTCTCGGCGTGTCGATGGCCGTCGCCCGCGCCGCCGCCGAGGCGTCCGGCCTGCCGCTGTATCGCTATCTGGGCGGGACGGGCGCGAAGGTGCTGCCCGTGCCGATGATGAACATTCTCAACGGCGGCAAGCACGCGGACAACAACGTCGATTTCCAGGAATTCATGATTCAGCCCTGGGGCTTTGACAATTTCGCCGAAGGTCTTCAGTGCGGCGTGGAAATCTATCACGCGCTGAAGAAGGTGCTGAGCAAGAACAAGATGTCCACCGCCGTGGGTGATGAAGGCGGATTCGCCCCGTCGCTCAGCGACAACGAAGATGCGCTGAAGGTGATCGCGGAAGCCGTTGAAGCCGCGGGTTACGATTTCGGCAAGCAGGTGTTCGTCGCCCTCGATCCGGCTGCCAGCGAAATGTGGGACAAGACCAAGAAAGGTTACAAGTTCTTCAAGAGCGACCCCCGGAAGATTTGGAAGCCCGCCGAGATGGTCGATTACTGGGCCGAGTGGTGCGGGAAGTATCCGATCCGCTCGCTGGAAGACGGATTGGCGGAAAACGATTGGGAGGGTTGGAAACTGCTGACCGAGAAACTCGGCGACAAGGTCCAACTCGTCGGCGACGACCTGTTCGTCACCAATACCCGGTTCCTGAAGAAGGGCATCGACACCGGCACGGCCAACTCGATCCTCGTCAAGGTCAACCAGATCGGCTCGCTCAGCGAAACCTTTGAAGCGGTCAACCTGGCGATGCGCAACGGTTACTCGGCGGTGATGAGCCACCGTTCGGGCGAGACCGAGGACTCGACGATTTCCGACCTGGCCGTCGCCACCAACTGCGGCCAGATCAAGACCGGCGCTCCCTGCCGCTCGGATCGCAACGCCAAGTACAACCAGTTGCTGCGAATCGCCGACGACCTGGGCGAAGCCGCGGTGTACGGCGCGGCGACGTGGAACAAGGGCAAGTAACCCCCCGGAATCCCGCCCCCGGCCTCAGAAACCTGGCGGTAAAACATGAGTTATCAACGGCGAAAAGTGCTGGCGGCTTTGGCGCACTGCGGGTTTTCAGTGCATCGTGAAGGCGGCTCGCATACAATCATGCGTCGGAGAATAGTGATGGTGTTCAAATAGCTGTGCCCCGGCACCGCGAGTTGCAACGTGGTACGGTGCGCGGCATGGCCGAAGATGCCGGCGTTGCGTGGGACAAGTTCCAGAAGGAAATAGCATGAAACTTTATCACGTCGCCGTTGAACAGGAAGATGATTGGTTCGTCGGCCGCGTGCTGGAACGCCCCGGCATCACCACACAGGGGCAGTCCCTCGACGAACTGGTTTACATGGTGCAGGACGCCATCCGTGAAATGTGGGATGAACGCCAGGTACAATTGGAGTTGATCCTGCCCGCGGAAATGAAGGTCGCACCGCCCAGCAGTTCGGCGGCGTGATCCCTTTCGATTCATCCGCACCTTGCCGGCACCGGAGATTCCATGTGATTCAGTGGATGTTCTTTCCAAAATCCGCCGAAGCCCCACCTCACGCATTGGCGGTCGTGAATGCGTTTCAAATCGTTAGCGATGAAATCGACTCGGGAACAAAAGACTTGCCCAGCAACGAAGTGCTTGCATTGGCTGCTTCGCATCTGACCAAAGCTGGGTTCGCTGTCGAAAGCGGTAAAAAGACAGAACAGAAAATCAATGTCCCAGTGTTGTTTGGACTAAACGGGCGGCTTGAGAAGTCATTCGATGCTGACGCATATCACCAAGAGAGTGGTTTTGTCGTGGAAGTCGAGGCGGGCCGCGGTGTGGTGAATAACCAGTTTCTCAAAGATATGTTTCAAGCATGCATGATGCATAATGTGCATTATCTGGCCATTGTCGTCCGAAACAAATACGAGGGAAGCCGTGACTTTGAAACAGTGTGTCGATTCAGGGATACGCTTTATGCCAGCCAACGGTTGCAACTACCGCTGCACGGCATTCTGATTGTCGGATATTAGACCGGGTATTTGGGGACAGTGAACGCGCACGCTTTTGTATACCAATCTCGCACACGGTGCATCCCGCTTCAAGCGGGATGCACCCACGGCGTTGATTCTCCATAATCGATGGGATTCTGCTACACTTCCCCACCGATGTTCATGCTTGGTCTCATTCTTGGTTTGGGCACGGCGGTGTCGCAATCGTTCGCGTATCTGTTCGGCCGCATCATTGCGCAGCGCGGCTGGCCGATGCTCCGCCTGCTCATCCTCAGCCACGTCATCATGGGCCTGATCGCCCTGCCGCTGACGCTGCTGTTCTGGAACGACCAGTTTCTGGCATGGCGTGTGTGGTTCTGGCCGCTGATGGGGGCGTCGGTGTTTTACATTCTCGGCCAGACCAGCTTCCTCACCGCGCTGCGGTTCACGCAACCGTCGCGCGTCGCGCCGCTGCTGGGTTTGAAAATCGTCATCCTCGCCTCCATCGCGGCGGTCTGGCTCAA
>JBAYVY010000362.1:0-3111 GCA_041674345.1 Phycisphaeraceae bacterium
GCAATCGCACTTTCAAGATGGCCGAGGACTTGACAGCGCGCGATCCGTCAGCGAATCAGGTTCCGCGCGAACGACACCGTGGACCCCGACATCAGAATCAACCCCAACAACCCCTCCGCACCGACCGGGGGCGCGATCAAGTCTGATCGCGGCTGGACAAACCTGTTCCAGATCGCGGATCGGCGGGCCGCGCGGCCCGCCGCCGTCATTGCTTCTCGACGCCGTTTTCGTTCTTGTCCGGTTTGCTCTGACGGATCAGCACCACGGGGTGATTCACATCGAACTGTTCTGCGACTTTCAGCGGGTCGATGAACTGGTCCCATTGTTCCTGCGCGGCTTCGATCGTGATGATTTTGCCGTATTGGCCCTGAAGCGGTTCAGCAACCGTGCCCTTCAAGGCCCCGGTCTCAATGGCCTTGACGAAAACGTCGGAATTCGGCGGATAAAGCACCAGCGCGGCACCGTGCGAAGCCGTCGCCAGCCGCACAAACAGATACCGCGGTTGGCCCGGTTTCGGTTTGCCGTCTTCCGTTGATTCGGCCATGTTCACATACAGAACATCCTGTTCGGTTGTGAGGAAAAATGTTTGCTGCTTCATCTCGAACCGGCCTTCCTTGTCATTCCATTCCAAACCCGCGGCACACAATTCGTTGGCTTTCATGTGCTTGATCGTGAATACCTGTTGCGGGTCGTTGCCCGATCCGCGCCACTGGCCTTCCAGCGCCTTCGCTTGTTCTTCGGTCGCGGGTTGGCCGATCTGGTGAATCGACGTGAGCGTATCGCAACCGCCGAGCAGAAACACCGCCAGACCGATCACGACCCATCGCATGATGAACGACATGGCAAACCTCCGTATTCGGCCCCGCTGATAGTGGTGCGGCGATTATACCGAATGAATGCGAGGCGAACCACACGATGGCATTGGCGTGTTCGGAGATACGGGGCGCGTCGTGTTCCAGCGTTCTACCCTCACCCCAACCTCTTCCGGTGGATCCCTGCAAGGGAGAGGGGGCCGGTCAGGGCCATCGCAAGTAGCGTATTGAAACAGGTGAGTTTACGGTTTGCCGTTTGCGGTTTGCGGTTAAGGCCCACAAACCGCGAATCGCAAACTCGAACTCTCCATCACGCCACTTGCGATTGCCCTGAGAACCCGGGGCGGCGCTTCGCTCTGCCCCGGCTTGGCCGCCTGATTTTTTCTTCTCTGCGCCTCTTGCGGTGAATCAGTTCCGTCTCCCGCCCCGCCCCCGGTTGTCGCTGGTTTGATATCATGCGGCATCCGCGCCGCGCAGGCAGCGCATCGCGCATGGAGTCAGTCATGTACAAAATCGTTGTTCACGAATTCGGCGGCATTGAAAAACTTGATATTGTCGAACAAGCCACGCCTGCCCCCGCCCCCGGAAGTGGTCAGGTGGTCATTCGCATCATCAGCATTGGGATGAATCATGCGGAGTTGATGTCGAGGCGGGGTGAATACAAGATCGCTTCGGGGGAGCCGCCGTTTGTGCCGGGGTTGGAGGCGGGGGGAATCATTGAAGCGGTCGGGCCGGATGTCACGACACGAACGGTCGGTCAGCGCGTGATACTCGGCGCCGATGCGCCGCGGCGGGCGATGGGCGGCGAAGGGACGTATCAATCGCATTATCTGACGACGGCGGAGAAGACGGTTCCCGCGCCGGCGGGTGTGCCTGATCTGGCGTTGGGGGCGTTGTGGTTGCCGTACCTGACGGCGTGGGGTTGTCTGGTTTGGAAGCAGAATGTTCAGGCGGGCCAGTATGTATTGATACCCGCGGCGTCCAGCGCGGTGGCGATGGCGGCGGCGCAACTGGTCAAAGATTTGGGGGCGATCGCGATTGGCACGACGACTTCGCCGGAGAAGGTGGCGGCATTGAAGGCCATGCCGGAGTGCAAGTTCGATCACATCGTCGTGACGCGCGACGCGCCCTGGTGGAAGGAAGTGAAGCAGATCACGGGGGGGCACGGGTGCGATGTGATTTTCGATCCGGTGGCGGCGGGGGAATTTTTGAATACGGAGATTCGTCTGCTGGCCGAGCGGGGGACGTTGTGGGTTTATGGTTTGCTTGGAACGGCGGGCACGGTGGATGTCACGCCGCTGATTCGGTTGAAGGGGGCGATTCGCGGGTGGGCGCTGACGGAATTGGCGGCGCATGCCCCCGGAAGTAAGAACGAACCGTTGCAGCGGGGTTACGCGCACATTCTGGATCGGGTTGCGGATGGTCGATTCAAGTTGCCGATCGCCGGGACGTTTGGGTTGCGAGATGTTCGCCGGGCGCATGAGGAGATGGAAAAAGGCAAACACATCGGCAAACTGATTCTTGTTCCGTGACACGGGGGTGTCGGCTATCATGTTTCGGAGGTGAATCATATGGCGCGGGCGCACATTGACATTCCGAAGGAGCAGATCGCGGCGTTTTGCCGGCGGCATCACATTCGCAAGCTGGCGTTGTTCGGATCGGTGTTGCGTGACGATTTTCGGCCGGACAGCGACGTGGATGTTCTGGTCGAGTTTGAACCGGGGCATGTGCCGGGGCTGGCGTTTGTAACGATACGGGATGAATTGGCGGGGTTGCTTCATGTCGATCCCGATTCGATGGACATGGTGACGGCCAAGTTTCTCAGCCCGTACATTCGTGACCGCGTGATTGAGGAATCGCGGACGCTTTATGCCGCCTGAAAACAAAGACCAACTTTACCTTCGGCATATGCTCGACCACGCGAGGCAAACTTCCGCCAAGGTGCGGTCCATTGAGCGGGCCGGGTTCGACGCCGATGAAAATCTACGTCTGGCGGTGACGCATCTGATCCAGATCATTGGGGAGGCGGCGTCGAAAGTCAGCCGGGAAACACGCCAGCGAATCCCCGATGTTCCCTGGCGTCAGATCACCGCCATGCGAAACATTCTGGTGCATGACTACATGGGAGTGGACTTCGATGTGGTATGGCAGGTGGCGAAAGGCGATTTACCCGACCTGATCGCGGCGCTTGAAACGCACAACTGACCGATTGGCCGCTACTATGTCGGCATGAACACCACCCCCGGAACCACCCCCGCCCCCGCCCCCGGAAGCGTCCCCGGCCCTGGAAGTAATGCTA
>JBAYVY010000363.1:0-3107 GCA_041674345.1 Phycisphaeraceae bacterium
CACCGATGAAGGCCCCGGCTTCACCCCCGAAGGCGTGCCCGACCCCACCCGCGGCGAAAACCTCGAACGTCCCAGCGGCCGCGGCGTCATGCTCATGAAGGCCTACATGACCAAGGTCAGCTTCTCCCCCTCCGGCAACCGCGTCACCATGATTAAACGAAAATCCTGTCACCTGCCCAATCGGGATTAATCCCATGACAGCAGAACAACAAAAAAGCAGAACAACAAAACATGCCCGCGCCCGGCCTGCTTTATGTTATGCTGTTATGCTGTTCTGTTGTTCTGATGTTTTGTTGCCCTCTACGGCCATGCAGACAGAGTTCTCCATCCAGATCGAACCCCATCCCGAAGGCATCATCGCCCGCCTCCAGGGACACGCCACCAATCCCCACGCCCTTGATCTGCGACAGGCGCTGCTCCAACTGATGAGCAGCCCCCCCGACAAAGTCGTCATCGACCTCCAGAAACTGGTTTACATCGCCAGCATGACCCTCGCCGAACTCATCAACTTCCGCCAACTCTTCCAGAAACAGGGCGGACGCCTCCGACTCGCCGGCGCCAACCGCAACGTCGCCGACGTCTTCCAGCAAACCCACCTCGACGACCTGTTCCCCATGTACGACACACCGGAACAAGCCCTCGAAGACGAACCATGAGCGATTTGTGATTTGAAAGCCGTCCCCGGCCCTGCCTCTTCAAATCACAAATCACAAATCCCCCATTTGACCCCTCCCTCATTTCGACTACACTATCCCCCTCGCTGGACGCCTTTCCGCCGATCCGACCCATCGGCGGGCGACCCATTCGGCCGGGTCTCGTTGCCCACCCGGCGGCATCCCCAGCAAAATCCGCGCGCCGGGCCGTCCCCGGCCCCGGCGACCCCCGAATCACCCCCTGCGTGATCCAGGGAGGCCCCCGGAATGTTCCCGTCGGGCTTGTTCATCCACTAAGAGGCAACGGAGGTATCGGTCATGGCCAACTACACAGGCCCCAAAGTCAAACTGTCCCGTCGCGTCGGCGTCCCCATCGTTGACATCCCCAAGCACACCACCAAACGCCAGCTCACCCCGCCCGGCATGCACGGCTACCGCGGACGCCGGCTCCGCGACTTCGGCGTGCGACTCAACGAAAAACAGAAACTCCGCTATCACTACAACGTCCTCGAACGACAGTTCCGACACTACATGGAACAGGCCAACCGGTCCAAGGGCAACACCGGCGAACTGCTGCTGGTCATGCTCGAACGCCGCATCGACAACGTCATCCGACGCCTCGGTTACGCCCGCACCATCTGGCAGGCGCGACAGATCGTCAGCCACGGTCTGGTCCGCGTCAACGGACGCAAGGTCGATCGCCCCAGTTTCGCGGTCTCCAACGGCGACACCATCACCATCAAGGAAGCCAAACACAAGTTCATCCGCGACACCCTCGAATCCATGGCCGGCCACGAAGTGCCCGGCTGGCTCAGCTTCGATCCGTCCAACCTGACCGCCCGCATCGTCGCCGACCCGACCCCCGACCAGATTCCCTTCGACGTCAACATGAACCTGATCGTCGAATTCTATCGCTAACCCCCGGAAGTAAAACACAAAGCCGCGACCGCTGGTCGCACTCTTCACCTCGCATCCCCCCCAAGCCCACGGCCTCCCGGTCGTGGGCTTTTCATTACGCCGCGCTTCCGCCAATGAAGTGTTTGGACCCACGCAGTTTGGACCCACGCACTTGCCAAGCCGCCCTTCCCATCCGACACTTGCACCATGCGCATCGTCCTGCTCGGCGACATTCACGTCCATCAACTGCTGCCCGCGCCGTGGCACTGGTTTTCCAAACGTATTCTGGGGCAGACGAATCTGCTGCTCAATCGCCGGTCCCGCTTCGATCTGGCGCGATTGCCCGATGTGTTCGCACATGCCCTCGCGCTGAAACCCGACTTCATTCTGCACACCGGCGACTGGACCACCACCGCCCTGCCCGCTGAATTCGACAGGGCGAGGCGACTGATCGGCGCGATCCCCCCGCATATTCCGTTCATCACGATTCCAGGCAACCATGACCGATACACGTTCACCGCCGCACGCACCCGGCGCTTCGAGCAATACTTCGGCCCGTTCGCGCCGAAGTTTTATCCGCACCACCGCGACCTGGGCGAAGGCATCCACCTGATCGCCCTCGACGCCACGTACCCGACGCTCATGCACGCGCACGGACGATGCGGCGAGGCGCAACTGGCGGCGTCGCGCGAATCGCTGACCGCCCTGAAAGATGTCCGCCGGTTGATCGTGATGAACCACTACCCGCTGGTCACGCCGCCGCCCCCGCCCCCGGAAGTTAAACCCGAAAGTTACTTCCATCGCCTGCGCGACGCCGATGCGCTGTGCGGTATATTGCAGTCATTCGGTCGCCCCGTGCTTTACCTGCACGGCCACGTCCATCAACCGTGGTGTTTTACGCTGCCCGGCACTCAGATAACCGACCTGAACGCCGGCGCCCCCGTCATGCGCAGCGATGATTACCCCGCGGGGCAGGGTTTCTGGCAGATTGATATCGACCCCGACGCCGAACCTCCGCGATTCAAACTTCACCCAATCGAGTAGGGAGTGGGGAGTGGGGAGTGGGGAGTCGAACAACGCGGCATGATGGAGATTTCCAACGGTGGCGGCACAACAGCGTCATGCCCCCTTCGTCCAGTCCTCATCGCTACTCCCTACTCCCTACTCGCACTCTTTGCTACAATTTTACTAACACCCCTCACGCGGTGTCGCTTTTTGACCGATAATTCACTGGGTATTCTGACCGCAATTACTATCGCTCTGGAGTACGCACATGTGTGGCATCGTCGCTTACGTCGGGCATCGCAACGCCGAACCGATTCTGATTGAGGGTCTCAAGCGGCTGGAATATCGCGGCTACGACTCGGCGGGCGTCGCCATCATCAACGCGCCCGATCAGGGCATCGACATCGTGCGATCCGTCGGCCGCGTCAGCGTCCTGGAAAACCGCATCGCCAAAAACGCCAGGCCCATGACCGGCACGCTCGGCATCGCCCACACCCGTTGGGCCACCCACGGCAAAGTCACCGAAAACAACGCCCACCCCCACACCGCTTC